>JBEGOG010000031.1:0-16719 GCA_041182125.1 Pseudomonadota bacterium | reverse complement strand
TCGAGGTCAGGGCGGCGCGGCCAAAGTTGAACCGAACCTTGGCCGGAGACAGGTGAAGCTCGACCGTTTCACCCGCCGTTTCCAAAAGGCGGCGCGCCTCCTGAACCGTCTTGCGCGGCACGATCACGCCGGGCGAGCCTGCGGCCCCTTCAGGCGCTGGCATTTCGGCCAAGGCCAAGCGGTGACCATCGGTGGCCACAGCCCGCAGCTTGGTTTCGCCGTTCTCGACGACAGTGTGCAGGTAAAGCCCGTTGAGATAGTAGCGCGTCTCTTCGGTCGAGATGGCAAAGCGGGTCTTGTCGATCAGGCGCATCAGATCGCCCGTATCGACCAGAAGGTGGGTCGAAAGGCCCTCAGACGACATGACCGGGAAATCGCCCGCAGGCAGGACCGGCAGATTAAAGCGCGAACGGCCCGCCGACACGGTCAGGCGCGGATCGTCACCGTCGAAGGACAGCTCGACCTCAGCGCCATCGGGCAGCTTGCGAACAATTTCGTAAAGGGTGTGGGCCGGGGCTGTGATCTGACCGGGGACCTCAACACGGGCCGAAACCTCGTCGGTAATCTCCATATCCAGATCGGTGGCCGAGAAGGTCAGAGCCCCGTGGCTGGCCGACAACAGGACATTGGAGAGAATGGGTATGGTGTTACGGCGCTCTACGACGCTTTGCACATGTCCCAGAGCCTTCAGCAGGGCTGCCCGTTCAATAGTCAGCTTCATCTTGTCTTCCGATCCGCAGGCCTAGGGAAATCACCCCTAAGGCCATGAGAAGTTCATCCCTGCGGAACGACCGAAATGGATGAGAATCCGGTCGGCAGGGTTGTCGAGATTAGCTGAATTGACGCGTTGGGGAAGGGGGGCGAGCGCGGATTCTCGCTCCGGTCCCCCAAGGTTAACAATTTCTTTAGCCGCGCAGCTTGCGGGTCAGGGTTTCGAGGTCACGAGACAGCTGAGGATCCTCCGCGCGAAGAGCCTCAATACGGCGCACCGCATGCAAAACCGTCGTGTGATCGCGGCCCCCAAAGCGCCGGCCAATGTCGGGCAAGGAGCGCGTGGTCAGTTGCTTGGCCAGCCACATGGCCGCCTGCCGGGGGCGGGCGATGGAGCGATTGCGGCGCTCAGAGATCAGATCAACCTGTTTGAGGCCAAAATGCTCAGAGGTGGCCTTCTGAATATCATCAATGGTGATACGCTTTTCGCCGCCACGCAGATGCGGGCGAAGGATGGCTTGGGCCTCATCTAAGGTCAGGCGGGACACGCCTTCGCCGACACGGGCAACCAGAGTGTTGAGCGCACCCTCCAATTCACGGACGCTTTCGGTAAAGCGGTCAGCGAGAAACTGAAGAACCTCTGGACGAGCGCTCGCGCCGATCAGACCTTGCTGACGACCCAGCAGATCAAGCTTCTTTTCTAGGATTCCGAGCCGAAGGGTGCGATCGGCGGGCTCGATGCCGCAGACCAGACCGGCTTGCAAGTGTGAGCGCAGGCGTGCGTCGATCTCGTCAAGGGCCGCAGGCGCCCGATCCGAAGAGAACACTACCCGGCGACCATCTTCCATCAGGGCGGTCAGGGTGTGGAACAGCTCCTCTTGGGTCGACTGTTTCCCACCGACAAAATGCACATCGTCGATCAATAGAAGATCCGCTGCGCGGAGCTCTTCCTTGAAGGCCGCGGTCTGCTTGTCCATCACGGCGCGCACAAAGGTCGACAGGAACCGTTCGGCGGTCAGATAGATCACCCGCTTGTCCGGCGCCGTCCGCATGGCCTCCCAGGCCATGGCATTGAGCAGGTGGGTCTTGCCAAAGCCATAGGGCCCATGGATCAGGACGGGATTGAAGTGCCCATCGCTCCAAGAGGCCACGCGCTTGGCAACAGCGAGGGCAAATTCATTGGCCGGGCCCGCAACGAAGCTATCAAAGGTGAACCGTTCTTGCAGACCGGCCATTCTCGGGGTGCGCACATCTCCCGAGACGGTGGAAGCCGTTGAAGGCGTCATGTCCGAAGAGACCGGCTCGATAATTTCGATCAATTCTTGGTTGGCCAAGTCCATGCTGGCGCTGGCGCTGGCGCTGGCGGCCTGACGGGCGCCAGCCAAACCCACATCCGCTTCAAATTCTACGCGTGACTTAAGGTCTAGGCGGCGGCCTTCGGGATCATTCATCGCCCAAAGTTCACAGATCCGGCGCCAAGCATTGCGGCGGATCCAGTCCCGCGCAATGCCGGTTGGCGTTACAATCACGAAATGACCACTGCTGGACTCGCGCAGAGCCGCTTGAGACAGCCAAGAACCGTAGGTGTCGTCGCCCAGTTCCGTTTTCAAAGCCGCACAGGCTCGGTTCCACAGGGTTCCAGCCTTTGTGTCAGATGCGGACTCCGCCTGAATCTGAATTGCTGCCCCCTTTGAAACCGTCATAGACCCTGCCCCGCCAATAATCAGAACCCCCACCCAAGGAAGAGGTTTTAGTTTTCATCCCTCAGGGCCCTTTCCAGCTTAACAGAGCGCGATCACCGCATTCTCCATTCCGCCCAAAACCCTGACTTCCCCCGCTGAATAGAAACCCTTTTAGACAAAGGTTTCCAGAAGCGCCCCACCATTAAGCGTGACAACAACGCGACGAAAAACTCAAAAAATACATACAGATACCCATCGCAAAACTAGCAATAGCTCTGCGTTGCCGTTTTCATCCGTGGTGAGATGGAAGACGTTAGTGGCCCAACCTTAGCCTCGAAGCATGGCCGGTCAACGGGGATTCTTCGCATTGATGATTGATATTTTTGTTGACTCCAAAAAGCTCTAAAAATGCCAAGGGCTAACAAAAGTGAAGTTCTGCTCTCAGGCCTAAAATTTTCCGTAGACAAGCAAAAGCCGACGGCACCTTGGGTGCCGTCGGCTTCAAATTACTGAGTTATTACTTAGCTTTAGCTAAAGTACGACCCAGAGTCGGTATGGCTTAAGCCGCATCCAACTTCTTAAGTTGCGCCGCCAAACGCGACACTTTCCGTGAGCCAGTGTTCTTGTGAACAACGCCCTTGGAAACGGCCCGCATCAGCTCCGATTGAGCCTCTACAAAGGCACCCTTGGCCGCGGCGACATCGCCAGCCGAAAGGGCCTCGCCTTATTGACCTCAGTGCGGCGCTCAATCTTGCGGATCGCCTTCTTGGCGCCGGGCGTATTGGCCATGTGTTTAGAACCTTCGATGCGGACAAGCGCTGATCACGTCGTGTGAGGCGCTGAATTCAAGAGTGCGCGGATATACTGAAAGCCAAGGCCCACGTCAACGCAGCAGTCTAAGCTTCTTTTCAGAATCTCGGCCAAGGCGCGCGGATCATGGTCCCTCAACCCGGTATCCTAGCTGCCGAAGTCGCTCTGGCACGCCGTCATGACCGAGCAGATGGCCAACACCGACAATGACAACCGTTCGTCCATGCCCCTCCATACGCTGCTTAATCACTTCGACCCAGCGCCGATTGCGGTCTCGGATCAGGGTACCGTACAGGGTTGGCGTCTGCACCCTGACCGGTTGGAGCGCTTCACGATCAAGGCCGACAAGATCAGAGGCCATCCAGGACCCAAGCAAGGTCTCATAGGTATCTGGCTCCTCATCCATCCGTCTCAAGGTTTCCTCAAGCGATGCTAGCTGTTCTTCCTCCCGGACATTGGCCAGAAAATCGATTTGCTCGGCAGGCGTTTCAAAGGCGCGGCGCTGCACGTCTGGCCCAAGTTCAGCGGCGAGAACCTGCTCAACCCCCGCCGTGGCCCGCGCGCCCTGGCGCTGAAAATCCGCGACGGAGAGGGAAGCCTCCGCCAACCAAGGTTTAAAGGGCTCCAACTGTTCGGGCCGCAGGCCCGCACGGACCGCGACCCGGCCCAGCCGCTCGCGACCTGCGGCAGACAGCTTTTGGCTGAGATAAACACCCTTTGGCAAAAGGCCCTTTTCAAGCGCCAACTGCGCGACGCGAGATTGGGTGCCCGGATCGATGGGGAGCTCAAACCAAACATCATCGGCCTTGCGAAGGGCTGCGCCGAGGGCCGGTGGCTGCCAATCCAAATCGGCCGGAAGCACATGGACCGAACCAAAGAGGACCAGCTCTGAATCCGCATCTCGCACGATCCAAAGGGGCGGCAAGGCAAGGCATGGACCGGCCATCAGGGCCAGCAGACCGCCAAGCGCCATGATGCGGGCACGCCAAAAGACCAGACGGGTTACAAACAGGGTCAAATGGACGCTCTCATTATCGGCACGAAACCCGAACGACTAAACCTGACAGACAGGGCAGAAAAATGTCGAACGACCCGCTTGGACAGTCCGCTCAATGACGCCCTGGCAGGTGGGTGTCGGACAGGGCTCGCCCTCTTGGCCATAGGCACGGAAGGTATGCTGGAAATAGCCCAGCGCCCCATCAGCCCCGGCATAGTCACGCAAGGTCGAGCCACCCGCCTCGATGGCCTCTGCCAGCACATCCTTGATCGCCGCCGTCAAGGTCTTGATCTTGGCCTTGGAAATCTCGGATGCGGGCTTGATCGGCGAGATGGCCGAGCGGTGCAGGGCCTCGCAGACATAGATATTGCCGAGGCCCGCCACCACGCGCTGATCCAAGAGCAGGGTTTTTGCCGTCTGCTTACGGCCCTTGAAGGCGGCGACCAGCACTGCCGCGTCAAAATCAGGGCCAAGCGGCTCCGGCCCCATGGCCGAAAACCACGGATGCTGATCCAATCGCGCGGTCTCCACCAACCCCATAAAGCCAAACCGGCGGGGGTCTGAGTAGGTCACAGTGGCCCCGGCCTCGGTCATGAACAGCACATGGGCATGTTTGGGATCAGACGCAGGCGCATGGACAAAATCACCGGGCCTTTGCCTCGGACCACCCGGCTCATCAATCTCAAAACGGCCGGTCATGCCCAGATGCATAACCAGCGTGTCGCCTCGGTCCAACCGCGCCAGCAGATATTTGGCCCGCCGCTCTAGCGCGGTGATGGTCGCACCCGTCAGGCGCTGCACAAAGCCTTCGGGAAAGGCAAAGCGCAGATCCGGGCGGCGCTGCTCGACCCGCGACAGGCGCGCGCCCTCAAGGACCGGCTGAAGCCCTCGGCGGACGGTCTCGACCTCTGGCAGTTCAGGCATGGGGCAGCTCAGGCATGGGGCAAATGGTCCATAAAGGGGCTTTGCGAGCGCAGGAATATTCCTAAGACGCTTTGTCCGGTTTGCGGCAGAACGCAACCGGGTTTAAAGCAGAGCCATGAGCGAGCCTTCCCCACACCCCACCGCCACCTTTGGATTCACCGACGTCGCGGCGTCCGACAAGCCCCGCCTCGTGCGCGGCGTGTTTGATCGCGTGGCCAAGCGCTATGACCTGATGAACGACTTGATGAGCGCAGGGGTCCATCGGCTGTGGAAAGATGCGGTGGCCTCGCGGCTCAACCCGCAACCGGGCGAAGTGATCATCGATTGCGCAGGCGGCACCGGCGATATGGCAAGGCGCTTTGCTAAGATGGCCCGGGCGGCCAAGCAACGGCGCGGCGGCGAAGATGCCCGCATCTATGTGATGGACTATAATGCCGAGATGGTCGGGGCGGGCCGTGAACGCGGCGGCGAGCCAGAGATCGTCTGGTCCGTGGGCGATGCCCAGCGTCTGGCGCTACCCGACGCCTGCGCTGACGCCTATGTCATCTCCTTCGGTATCCGAAACGTCACCGATATCTTGGCGGCCTTGAAAGAGGCCCGGCGGGTCTTGAAGCCCGGCGGGCGGTTCCTGTGCCTCGAATTCTCCCATCCGGTGACCGAGGCCCTGCGCAAGGCCTATGACGCCTATTCCTTTGCCGTCATCCCGGCCATCGGCGAGTGGGTAGCCAAGGATCGGGCCTCCTATCAATATTTAGTCGAAAGCATCCGCCGCTTTCCCGATCAGGCGGCCTTTGCGGCCCTGATGCGCGAGGCGGGCTTTTCGCAGGTCAGCTGGAGCAACTTCACCGGCGGCGTCGCGGCCATGCACGAAGGCCGCGCCGCTTGACGGCCCTGTTTAGACTGATCGGAGCCGGATGGGTTCTGGTTCGCGCCGACGCCCTTTTGCCGCGTGAGGCCGAGAGCCTGATGCCTGCGCCTCTGGTCGCGTTGGGCAAGGTCTTGCGCCTGCTGGCAGGGCCTCAGGCGCGCCGAGGACGACCGGGCGAGCGGATGGCCAAGGCCTTGGAGGGTCTGGGCCCTGTTGCAATCAAGCTGGGCCAGCTCCTGTCGACGCGGGCGGATATTCTCGGCGTCGACTTTGCCGACGATCTGTCACGCTTGAAAGACCAGCTTCAGCCCTTTGACACGAGGCTGGCCACTGCCGTTATTCAGGCGGGTATAGACCGGCCCATCTCTGAGCTGTTCGTCGAATTTGGGCCTGCTGTGGCGGCCGCCTCTATCGCCCAGGCCCACCGCGCGGTTCTGGCCGATGGGCGTGTTGTGGCGGTTAAGGTTCTGCGACCGGATATCGAACAGGCTGTGGCCAAGGATGTGGCGGTGATGACCCTTGCTGCCGATCTGGCCCACCGCCTCGTGCCACTCAGCCGCCGCCTTGCGCCGCGCGATCTGGCGGCCACCGTTTCGCGGTCCTTGATGTTGGAGCTTGATCTTCGCCTCGAAGCGGCTGGCGCTGATGAGCTGGGCGAGGTCATGGCCAAGGACGGCTGGATGAGCGCCCCCAAGGTGGTGTGGGACGGGGTCGGCAAGCGCTTTTTGACCCTGACCTGGGCCGAGGGTCAGCCTCTGTCGTCGGCCCTGTCGTTGGAGCAACCCGGTCTAGATCGTCCCGCCCTTGCCAATGGCCTGATGCGCGGCTTTCTGGCCCAAGCCCTCGATCACGGCGTGTTCCATGCTGATCTGCATGAGGGCAACCTGTTTGTCGGCCCACCCTCGGCCATCGTCGCGGTGGACTATGGGATCATGGGCCGCATCGGCCCGGACGAGCGACGCTATCTGGCCGAGATCCTCTGGGGCTTTTTGCGCCGGGACTATCGTCGTGTGGCAGAGTTATGTGCCTGCCATCCATTCGGTGGACGCCTTTGCCCAAGCCCTGCGGGCGGTGGGACAGCCGATCTTTGGCCGCAGCGCCAAGGATGTGTCGATGGGTCGGCTTTTGGGCCAACTGTTCGAGATCACCGCCCTGTTTGACATGCGCCTGCGCCCTGAGTTGGTGCTGTTGCAAAAGACCATGGCCACGGTCGAGGGCGTCGCGCGGCGCATCGATCCCGACCACGACATCTGGGCTGCCGCTGAGCCCGTCGTTCGCCGCTGGATCGCGCGCGAGCTGTCACCGACCGAGAAGGTCAAGAGCGTGCTCCAAGACGCCATAGGGGCCCTGCAATCCTTAGCCCGCTTGGCAGAGGCAGAACGCAAGGCACAGCCTGCACCGCCTGAGCCCACCGGCTCGGGTACCAGCCCCTTCTGGTTGGCCCTCAGCGTCAGCGTGGCCCTGACCTTGGCCGCGATTTTGATGATCAGACTGGTAAATCCGTAGTGATCTGGGCCTAAAACCGCGCTTTTAACCCACGCCACAGCCTGTAGAGTCCGACGCCGTAGAGCGCCATGCCGACCAGATAGCAGACCCATGTCGCCGTGTTGGCCCAAGCGAGCATCTTTCCCGTGTCATCGGTATAGTGAGACAGGAACCCAGGAGCGCCTAAGACCAACAAGGTGGACACAAGGATCAAACCGGCGGCCTGCCATCGGGCCTTGATGAGCTCCTCCCTGCGCTTTTTTTCCCAATCTTGGAATTCTGGATCGGATGAGGTCTTGAGCACGATCTAGCGGCCCGTGGGATTGTCGGCCTGGTTCTTTTGTCGATCCACCTGTTGTTGCCAATAGTCTGCGCCGTCATCGGGCTTGAAGAAGGCCTTGGGCGCGCCGCTCTTGGCCATCACCGCAAAACTATTGGTTTTGGCGTCATAGATCAGGGTGTCGCCATTGGGCCGGGTTAGGGTCTGAGCCCCCTTGGGAGGTCGGCTGGTAAAGGCGTGGGCCTTGGCGACATAGTCATCCAGCCGGTCGGTATTGAAGGCCTTTCCATTACGTTCAAACTGGCGCTCGGCGCTTTCTTGGGCGCTATAGCGGCGGCTTTCGCCCCACATGGGCACGCCATCGACGAGCGGTACATCGTCCGCCGCCGCCCGCTCACGCTGAGGTGGCTGCCTTCCTTGAACGTCAGATCGGTCTTGAGGCTCGGCCCGGCTGTCGCGCTCATCCATCCGCGACTCAGTCCTGTCCCGGCTCGGCACAGCAGACGGCCCCGCGTCGCACGACCAAAGGCCGCCGACGGTAAGAATTGCCAAAGCAGACAAGCAGACACCCTTGATCATGCGCATTTCAAGACCCTCAATATTCACCATCTAAAGTAGATTGACTCCGATATTCGACCTTGTCAAACGCGGGTCAAGGATGGCGAAGCCTCGCGCCATTTGCCCGCCTGCCCGCAAAGCGCTATGCAATCGCTCTGGCTTGGGAGCACAGCACGGTGAGTGACAAACGGGTCCTGTTGATCGTGGGCGGTGGTATTGCCGCCTACAAATGCCTTGAGCTGGTGCGCCTCTTGCGCAAGTCCGGCATTGCGGTGCGCTGTATCCTGACCAAGGGCGGCGAGGCCTTTGTCACCCCCTTGTCGCTGGCGGCCCTGTCTGAGGACCGGGTCTATCAGGAGCTATTCTCGCTGACCGATGAGGCCGAGATGGGCCATATCCAGCTGTCGCGGTCGGCAGATCTGGTGGTGGTGGCCCCGGCGACCGCTGACCTGATGGCCAGAGCGGCCAATGGCCTGGCCAATGATTTGGCGACCACAACCTTGCTGGCCACCGATAAGCCCGTCCTGATGGCCCCGGCCATGAATGTGCGGATGTGGAACCATCCCGCCACCCAGCGCAATATCGCGACCTTAGCGGGCGACGGTATCAGCTTTGTTGGACCCGATGAGGGTGCCATGGCCTGCGGTGAATTTGGACTGGGCCGCATGGCCGAACCGGCCGCCATCTTTGTCGCCATCATGGAGCGCTTTACCCAAGAGCCTGCGTCCCAAGAGACGGCTGGCGACCTGCCGCTGAAGGGTCGCCGCGCTTTAGTGACCGCCGGTCCGACGGTCGAGCCGATCGATCCTGTGCGCCTGATCACCAACCGCTCGAGCGGCAAGCAGGGCTTTGCGATTGCGCAGGCCCTGAGCGCGCTGGGGGCTGAGGTCACATTGGTCGCCGGACCGGTTGCCCTGCCTACCCCGCCCGGTGTGCACCGAATTGATGTGGAAACCGCCATCCAGATGCAGGCCGCCTGCCAAGCGGCCCTGCCAGCCGATGTCGCCATCTGTGTCGCCGCCGTCGCCGACTGGCGTCCCGCTGAAGAGGGAAGCCTGAAGATCAAAAAGGGGCCAGACGGCCCGCCTGCCATTAGCCTGATCGAGAACCCGGACATATTAGCTGGCCTTGCCGCCAGCGGCCCCAACCGTCCCAAGCTGGTCATCGGCTTTGCCGCCGAAACCAACGATGTCGAAGCCCATGCCCGCGCCAAACTGACCAAAAAGGGCTGCGATTGGGTTGTCGCTAATGATGTGACCCAGCCCGGCGTCATGGGCGGCGAGGACAATACGGTCCTATTGGTTACGGCTGAGGGCACCGAGCGTTGGGAAAAGGCTCCCAAGTCTGATGTCGCCAAACTGATTGCCACCCGAATTGCCAAGGCCCTGACATGACCCTCGCTACTGGATTAGCTGCTCCGACCATCGCTGTTGTGCAGATGGCCCATGCCCAAGGCCTGCCGCTGCCAGCCTATGAGACCTCTGGCGCGGCGGGCATGGACCTTCGCGCCGCTGTCGAGGATGAGGCCCCTGTGGTGCTGCGCCCCGGATCGCGAGCCATGGTCCCTACGGGCCTCTCAATCGCGGTTCCGGCAGGCTTTGAGGTTCAGGTCCGCCCCCGTTCGGGTCTAGCCGCCAAGGCCGGCATCACCTGCCTCAACAGCCCCGGCACGGTCGATAGCGACTATCGCGGCGAACTGAAGGTCATCTTGATCAATCTGGGAGCCGAGGATTTCATCATTCGGCGCGGCGAGCGTATTGCCCAGATGGTGGTCGCGCCGGTGGTGCAAGCCCAGTGGCAGTTGGTCGATAGCCTCGATGAGACCGCACGCGGCGCTGGCGGCTTTGGCTCGACCGGGGTCTAGGCCTTCAGGCCCAACACATCTTGCATGTCATAGAGTCCGGGCTTGGACTGGGCGACGGCCCAAAGCGCAGCCTCCACAGCGCCCCGGGCGAAAAGGCCCCGGTCGCGCGCTGAGTGGGACAGGGTCAAGATCTCGTCTTCGGCGGCAAACAGCACACTGTGCTCGCCGACAATGCCGCCGCCGCGCAGGACACTAAAGCCGATATCGCCTTCCTTGCGTGGGCCGGTCAGACCATCGCGGCCCCGGTCCGAATGGCTGGCAAGATCAATACCGCGCCCCGCCGCCGCCGCCTCGCCCAACATCAGGGCGGTCCCAGAAGGGGCGTCGATCTTGCGGCGGTGGTGGGCTTCAAGCACCTCGATGTCGTAGGCCTTGGGTCCCAGCGCCCTTGCTGCCTGACGCACAAGACCCAGCAGCATATTGACGCCGAGGGAAAAGTTGCCCGAACGGACAATGACGATCTGCGTTGCCGCCGCCGCGAGCATAGCCTCGTCTTCGGCATCAAATCCGGTCGAGCCTATGATCAGGGCCGGACGAACCGTGCCGACAGCGCGAGGCTCGGCGCAGGACCGCGCCAAGGCGGCAGAGGCCTTGGGTAGGGTGAAATCAATAATGACGCGACTGGCCTCGATGGCCTCGGTAGCAGAGGTCAGGATACGCGTCCCACTGAGGCTGCCCTCGGTTCCCCCGCGGTCGAACAGGGCGCTGACCGTCACATCGCCCTGGGCTTCACTGCGGCTATCCAACGCAGCGGTCACGACCTGCCCCATACGCCCAAGGGCCCCGGCAACACCGATAGTGACAGCTGATGACGAGGCCATAACGAACCGCTTTCCTTGAACAATGGGTCAATTGATAGACCGCCATCTGTCGCAACATCAATGGCACAAAACCCTAAACAGATGTTTGAATAGGCCCCCATCGGGATATTTACCCTATTTATTCGGTAGAATTTGCCTCAACCCCTCATGGATGCGGTTGTGACAAGGGGGCGGCCTCGTTAGGGTGCGGCCTCAATTTGAACTTGGCTTGCAAGATCCGCGGGACATCATGACCACCGAAAAGCGTACTTTCACTGACGAAGAAGCCTTGGCGTTCCACAAACATCCAACGCCGGGCAAGATCGCCATCATCCCAACCAAGCCCATGGACACCCAGCGCGACCTGTCGCTGGCCTATTCGCCCGGGGTTGCGGTACCGGTACGTGCCATCGCTGAAAATCCAGACCTCGCCTATGACTATACGTCCAAGGGCAATCTTGTGGCGGTGATCTCAAACGGTACGGCCATTTTGGGTCTCGGCGATCTGGGCGCTCTGGCCTCCAAACCGGTGATGGAAGGCAAGGCCGTGCTGTTCAAGCGCTTTGCTGATGTCGATTCCATCGACATTGAGGTGACCTCCAAGGACCCCGACGAGATCATTACCGTCATCAAGAATATTGGCGTCACCTTCGGTGGCATCAATCTGGAGGACATTAAGAGCCCCGAATGTTTCCGCATTGAGAGCGAACTGCAGGAACTGCTCGACATTCCCGTGTTCCATGATGACCAGCACGGCACGGCGATCATCTCGGCGGCGGGCCTGATCAATGCCTGCCACATTCAAGGGCGTCGCCTCGAAGATGTGAAGCTGGTGCTCTGCGGCGTTGGCGCGGCGGGTATTGCCTCGCTCGACCTGATGAAGGCCATGGGCGTGCGGGCGGAGAACTGTATCGCCGTTGACACCACCGGCGTCATCTATCGCGGCCGCACCGAGAGCATGAACCAATATAAGTCAGCCCATGCGGTCGAGACCAGCTGCCGGACCCTAGCCGATGCCATGGTCGGCGCAGACGTGTTCATTGGCCTGTCCGCCAAGGGAGCCCTGACCCAAGAGATGGTCAAGTCGATGGCCCCCAATCCCCTGATCTTCGCCATGGCCAATCCCGATCCGGAAATTACCCCCGAAGAGGTCCATGCTGTGCGCCCCGACGCCATCGTCGCGACGGGCCGGTCGGACTATCCCAATCAGGTCAATAATGTTCTGGGCTTCCCCTACATCTTCCGCGGCGCGCTGGATGTGCGGGCCCGCCGGGTCAATCACGAGATGAAGATCGCCTGCGCCAACGCCTTGGCGCAGCTCGCGCGTGAGGATGTGCCCGATGAGGTCGCCGCCGCCTATCATGGCCGTCAGCTCAAGTTTGGCCCGCAATATATCATTCCCTCACCCTTCGATCCGCGCCTGATGAGCTATGTCCCCCCCTTCGTGGCCCAAGCGGCCATGGATACGGGCGTGGCGCGCAAGCCCATCGAAGATATGGATGCCTACCGCGCCTCGCTGGCCCAGCGCCTCGATCCAACGGCGGCCTTCCAGCAAAAGATCTCGGGTGCCGTGCAAAGCGCGCCCAAGAAGCGCATCGTCTTTGCTGAGGGCGAAGAGGCCTCGGTCATCCGCGCCGCCTATGCTTTCCAAAGCCAAGGCCTTGGCAACGCCATCTTGGTGGGCCGCGAAGAACTGGTGCATCAGAACATGCGGCTGGCCGGGATCGATCCGACCGAGAACCCGCTGGAAGTGGTCAATGCCCGCATGTCCGACCGCAATTCGGACTATGTCGACTATCTCTATAACCGCCTGCAGCGCGAGGGTTACCTGCAGCGCGACGTGCAGCGCCTGATCAATCAGGATCGCAACTCTTTTGCCGCCTGTATGGTAGCGATGGGCGACGCCGACGGCATGGTCACGGGCGTCACGCGCTCCTATGATCAGGTGCTCGAAGAGGTGCTGCGCGCCATCGACCCGGCCCCTGCTGGCCGCGTCATGGGCATGTCCATCGTCCTGACCAAGGGCCGGACCCTGTTCATCGCCGACACCAATGTCACCGAAATGCCAGAGGCCGATGAGCTGGTTGAGATCGCCATTGAGGCCGCGCGGGCCGTGCGTCTTCTCGGCTTCAAGCCGCGTCTGGCCTTCATGTCCTATTCCAGTTTTGGCACGCCGCTGGGTCTGCGCTCTGAAAAGGTGCGTGAGGCTGTGGCGACGCTCGACGAGATGGACGGGATCGACTTTGAATATGAAGGCGAGATGAGCCCGGAACTGGCCCTCGATGCCACGGCCCGCGCCAACTATCCCTTCAGCCGCCTGACCGGCGACGCCAATGTCTTGATCATGCCCGCGATCCACTCCGCCTCCATCTCCACCAAGCTGGTGCAGGCGCTGGGCGGGGCGACAGTTCTGGGTCCAATCTTGCTGGGCATGTCGCGCCCCGTGCAGATCTGCCCCTTGTCGTCATCAGTGTCGGGAATCTTGAATATGGCGACCATGGCCGCCTATGATCGGCCCCTGTCGGACGACGCCGAAGACTAGAGACTATCCCGCCTCTTGGAGCGCCTAAGGCTGCAGGAGGCGGGGTCTATCCTGAAATCTAGGCCGCGCAGGCCTCAAAACCTGCCCGCAGCTTGGCCTCGTCAAGATCGCGGCCAATGAAGACCAGACGGCTGTGACGCTGATCGGTGGCGTTCCAAGGGCGCTGGAAGTCGCCCTCGAGGATCATGTGCACGGCCTGAAAGACCAGACGCCGCTCATCGCCTGCCACATCAATAATGCCCTTGGCGCGTAAGATGTCGGGACCTTGCGCTGCGAGCAGGTCATTGAGCCAGGTCGTGATCTTGCCGCCATCGAGCGGGCGGTCGAGACGCAGGCTGATGCCGCGAATATCGTCATCATGAATGTCAGACGCCTTGGCATGATCATGCCCGTGGTCGTGACCATGATGGTGGTGTCCATGGTCATGCCCATGGTCATGGTCGCAATGTTCGTCGTGGACGTGGCCATCCTCGCCATGGGCAGGGTTGAGGAACTCTGGCTCGATGGAAACGATCCGCTCCAGATCAAAGCCGCCTCGGCCTAGAATCGCATCGAGCGGCACGTTCGAGCGTTGGGCGCGGTGGATCGGCGCAAGCGGATTGAGACGGCGCAGGCGGGCCTCGACCATACG
This sequence comes from Pseudomonadota bacterium, assembly GCA_041182125.1. Taxonomy (GTDB): domain Bacteria; phylum Pseudomonadota; class Alphaproteobacteria; order Caulobacterales; family Caulobacteraceae; genus CAISGS01. Next base: position 2,567 of record JBEGOG010000031.1, on the reverse strand, counting down.
CAGGTCCTGTTCGGAAACCAGATCGGTCTTGTTCAGCACAATCTGGTCAGCAAAGGCGATCTGCTCGCGCGCCTCGCGGCTGTCCGACAGGCGAAGGAGCACATGCTTGGCATCGACCACGGTGGTGACACTGTCGAGCTGGGTGCGGGCCTTGACGTCCTCATCGACAAAGAAGGTCTGGGCCACCGGCCCTGGATCAGCCAAGCCTGTGGTCTCGACAATGATGGCGTCAAAGCCGCCCTTGCGCTTCATCAGGCCCGACAGAACACGGATCAGGTCGCCGCGCACCGTGCAGCAGACGCAGCCATTGTTCATCTCAAAGACCTCTTCGTCCGCCCCGACGATCAGGTCATTATCGATACCGATCTCGCCGAACTCGTTGACGATCACCGCATAACGCTTGCCGTGATCCTCGGACAGGATGCGGTTGAGCAAGGTGGTCTTACCGGCACCGAGATAGCCGGTCAGGACGGTGACGGGGGTCTTTGAGACGGGAGCTTGGGTCATGGGGGAACTCTTACAGACAAGGTCGCATCAGGAAAAGCGGCTTCAGCCTTCCAGATGGGTACGGCCGGGCAGGTTTTGAAGCAGGCCATTGTTCGAACCGACCAGCGCCGACAGGGCAAAGAGGCTGGCCGCCGTCAAGGTCATGGTCGCGCCAGGCTCAACCTCAAACCGGTGGGCGAGGATCAGGCCCGCGCCGCTGGAGAAGGCCGAGATCAGCACCGCTGCTCCGGCTTGCCCGACATAGCTGCGCGCCCAAAACCGAGAGGCGGCGGCGGGGATCATCATCAGGCCGACTGTCATTAGGGCCCCGAAGGCTCTAAATCCCGCCACCAGATTGAGGGCAACCAACATCATCAAGAGCAGGTGAAGCAGGCCGCCGGGCAGGCCGGAGGCCCGCATAAAGACCGGATCTGCGCTCTCGGCCAAAAATCCGCGAATAAAGAGGGCCAGCGCAAAGAGGGTCGCGGTTGCAGCCCCCGCTGAGACCAACAGAGCCGTGGCATCCAGCCCCTTGGCCGCGCCAAACAGTAGATCAAACACCACCTCGGCATTGGCATTGCGTCCCAAGATCAAGACGCCAAAGGCGAGGGCGCTGAGATAGAAGACGGCAAAGGCTGCATCCTCTGGCATGCGCTTGGTTCGGGCCAGCAGACTGGACAGACCCGCCACAACAAACCCCGCGATCAGGGCTCCGACTGTCATAGCTAAGGGATCGGGACCAGCGATCAGATAGGCGAGGGCCGCGCCCGGTAAGATGCCGTGGGACAGGGCGTCACCGACAAGGCTCATGCGCCGTGCGATCAAAAGGACCCCAAGCGGCGCGCCGCCCAGGGCTAGAGCAAGGCCGCCCGCAAGCGCCATGGGCAGGGCAAATTCGGCTCCGGCATGGACGCCGCTCACGCCGCGTGGTCCCGATGGCAGATCCCAGCGCCGTCGCTCCAGGCCTCAGACAGGCGCCGTGCTGTCAAGAGGTGCTCAGGGGACAAGGCCTGCTCGGTTGGGGCCCAGGAGACCTTTTCACGGGCCAGCAGCAGGGTATCTGCGCAGGTCTCCCGGACCATATCCAGATCATGCAGTACCATCACCACGGTCCGGCCCTCGCTGGGCCAGCGCTTGACCAAGGCAATCAGGTCATCGGTCGTTCGGGCATCCAGAGCGGTAAAGGGCTCATCCAATAGGATCAGACGCGCATCCTGCAACAAAACGCGGGCAAAGAGGGCGCGTTGAAGTTGACCACCCGACACAGACTGAAGGGCGCGATCCTCAAAGCCGGACAGGCCCACCGCACTCATGGCATCTTCAATCCGATGGCGGTCCTGATGGGTCACGGCCCCGAACAGACCCCGACGCCCCCAAAGGCCCAAGGCCACCAACTCACCGATGGTCATCGGAAAATCGCGATCGACCCCGTGATCTTGTGGCAGATAGGCGATCTGGTTCGGCCTTATCCCGCTGCGATCCACGCGGCCCGATAGGGGGGCGAGCGCGCCCGCCAAACCCTTGAGAAGGGTGGACTTGCCAGATCCGTTCGGACCGACCACCGCCGTGACCCGCGCCTCATCAAAGGCTCCATCGAGGTGATGGACCGCCGGACGGCGCTCATAGCCAAGGGTCAGATCATGAAGGCGGACCAGACTCACAGCCAACCCTCAGCCGCCAAGGACCAAAAGACGGCCGCCCACACCAGAGCGGACGCAAGCGCGGCCAGCACTAGGCGGGAAGAGACGCTCATATTGACCAAATCTAGACTTATCTTTCGCATGGACACCCATTAGCACGTTATAGTGTAACGTGCGAGGCTCTGGTTTTAGGGCGTAATTGGGGGCTCAATTTGCAGAACCTGCGCCCACGTGCATGGCTAGCGTTGACTCAGGAAAAGACGGCTGTATAAGTCCTGCCTCCGCCCGCTGGACCACTAGCGGGCCCATCTTTTTTGCGAATAGGGTCTAGGCCTCGCCCGCACGTCAAGGCGCGACTAGACTGCACCAGAGAGGCCTAATTCGATGTACGCGGTGATTAAGACCGGCGGGAAGCAATACCGGGTTCAAGCAGGTGACCTG
>JBEGOG010000030.1:0-9759 GCA_041182125.1 Pseudomonadota bacterium | reverse complement strand
CGTCTCTGCGAAATCCTGCGGGATAAGGTCCCAAATCTCGGCGGAGATATTGCAGTTTTGAACTTAATCGACAGCATACCGAGTTTAGACTCGTATCTGTTGCGTGAATTTCTGCACCGAGGCGGCATAAAGCCCGCTAACTGTTACTTAGAAAATGGCATCGCCGACCACAAACATGTTCAGCAGTTCATATTAAACGAAATCTCCAATCTCGTGAAAATGAGCTTCGGGCCCGATGATCACGATGAAAAATCTCGAGCTCTAATAGACAAATTGCTTTCCCCCGAGGCGGCAGAAGCTACCGACGCACTGCGCATAGCCCTGCAGATGGAGAAGCCAGCTTACCGTCAAGGACTATTCTTCTGGAAGGCCATTTTGTTCTACAAATGGCAAATAAAAAAGATAACCCCAATGACTGGGAAAGCATTTAGAGAAATACGTAAGACACGTTCTCTTGAGTTTACGAGAAAAAAAGAGCGAGAATCTATCGACAATATGAAAAATACAATCGCTTATCAGTTTTCATTAATATGCTCTGAAGTTGATAGCGTTCTGTATATATATGATAAGGCGTATAATGATTTTATCTATAACGAAAACCATGCGGAATTCAGGAAGTTTTTGATTTCATCCCCTCTACTTTTCCGTAAAATTGGGGAAAGTCTGAATGATATGGCGCACATCGTCAATTTTTGGCAATTCAAACCCAAAAAAGGTCATAGCGTCGCCATCACCTTGGCCCACCTGTCGGAAACGCTTGAAGAAATTGAAAACATGTCCACTAGCGGGAAAAACTAGTCGGAAAGAGATTCAATTTGGTGGGGACGCCGGGAATCGAACCCGGACGACCGAAGTCAACGGATTTTAAGTCCGCTGCGTCTACCAATTCCGCCACGTCCCCACAGAACACCGGCTGGGACAAGGCTGTAGCAGATGACGAGCCAGCGGCCAATCAAAGCTGCCCTCTTCCGCTCCGCTTTAAGAGTGGCAACATCAATAATACGCAATGGGGGCCAACCTCGCGCGGCCTCCCTAGCCTTTTTGCATCGGCAAGAGATAAAGACACTGTCCTAAGGCCAAGGCGAATCACAATCGAACAGCGGAACCGGCAGATGATCATTTTGCAAAACCGAAGAGCCAAGACTGCTGGCATCTGCCTCGGCATCATCGCCATGATCGCCCATCCGACCAGTATCGCTGTCGCCCAATCCAAACTTGCTAAATCAGCAACGGTGAGCGCCACAAAGGACTCAGATGGCTACCCCACCACGCGCGCGCCGGATGCCATCCGCAATTGGCTCATCGCCTCCACCAACCTGCCTCCCAGTCAGGTGATCTCGATTGGTTCGGACATGGTCGTCGGTTTTGCTCAGACCGGTAGCCTAGACCCGGTCACGGGACACATCAAAGGCGCAGAACTGCGCGGTGAAGTGATGAGTGCGCAATTTGCTAAGATCATTCAGGGTCGATCGAGCCTAGCAACGCTCGATGTCAACTGTACTGCTGGCTCGGCCCTAATCCATCAGACGAAGGTCTATTCAAGAGCTAACCTTACCGGAGAGGCCACCATTTTGGCCGGCAGTGGCACTTGGCTTACGCCACCGAAAACCGCCTACCTGTCCGAAGCCATCGACGCCATTTGCCGCGCAGACTTCAAACGACCATTGCGCGATCTTCCCGACACGGTTGTCGCGGCGACCAACCTGGCAAAGGTCCCCGCGGCTGTCTCCGGCCCCACCACCCCCCGGGGAACCCCGGCCAAGGTCGGAGTAACCGAGGTCCAGATCGTTGCCGCCTCTAGCGCGCAGGCGGCCGAGGCGGCGCGGCAACAGGTGTTGAAACGCTTGCCGCAAATCGCTGATAACCGCCCGTTCCGTATCGAAACCGCTGTTGTCGGCGGGCGCACCTACTATCGCGGCCTTTTGGGCGGTTTTTCCGATCGCGCAGCGGCCGCAGCCTTTTGTCGAACCCTATCTGCATCAAACATTGGCTGCTTGGTACGTTGACCGGGCCTAAACCGGGACGGCGAACGCTCCCTTGACGCCAGCGGCTTCAAGCGCAGCGATCAGTTCATCGACGACGCTGTCAACCTGAGCCGAATCCCGACCGCGGATCACAAGGTTGGACCCATAGGCGTCGTTCGAGAAGAACGGATAGGAGCCGAGTGATAGGGCAGGATGGGCCTTGGCCACCGCCTCCAGAGGCGCGGCCAATGTGCCCTCGCCGGTTCCCTCGACACGTACGGTGCGCGAGACCACCACCGCCCCGCCCTTTAGACGCCATCCGATGTCCTCCAACATGCCGCGCATAATCTGCGGCACGCCGGCCATGACAAAGACATTGCCGATCTGGAAACCGGGCGGGCCGTTTACGGGGTTCTTGATCAGGGTTCCCCCCTCTGGCACCCGCGCCATCCGCCTGCGGGCCGCATTGAGTTGATCACCAAACCGGCCGGTCAGAAGCGCCATGATTTCGGGATGCTCATAGAGCGCCACACCAAAGGCATCGGCCACGCAGTCGGCGGTAATGTCGTCATGGGTTGGGCCAATGCCGCCGGTCGTGAACACATAGTCATAGCGTCCGCGCAGATGGTTTAGGGCCGTGATAATCTCGTCGGGAATATCGCCCACCACCCGCGCCTCAGCCAAATCGACGCCGTAGGTGCCGATATAGCGGGCAATGGCCGCAAGATTGGTGTCCTGCGTCCGGCCCGAGAGGATCTCGTCGCCAATGATCAGAACCGCCGCCGTCACTCGATCTCCGCTGGCCAACATGGCTGTCTGTCCTCAAGGCTGAATGTTGCTCGATGACTAGGCGTCAGACGCGGATCAGGCAAGGGCGCTGTTCACGCCGCGTGATTGGGAAGGTTGGATACACCCCCGCCGCCCCACAGTTCGCCATCCAACTCCTTGAACTTTTGTGTTAGGGTTGCGAACTAGAAGAGGCCGTCGGCGATCCGGCGGTTCTGGAGCAGACCATGTCCGACCTCGACCAATTGGAAGCCCGCATCCGTACCTCGGCGATCAAGATCCACACACCAGAGGATTTTGAAGGCATGAGGCGGGCTGGGCGGTTAGGGGCCGAATGCCTCGATATGCTGACCCCCTATGTGGTGGCCGGAGCCGTGACCGACGATCTGGACCGACTGGCGCGGGAATTTGTGCTCGACCATGGTGCCTTGCCCGCCTGCCTATTCTATCGCGGCTATTCCAAGACGGTCTGCATCTCGCCCAATCACGTGGTCTGCCACGGCATTCCTAGCCCAAAGGCCCTGAAGGACGGCGATATCGTCAATATTGATGTGACCGTTATCGTTGATGGTTGGCATGGCGACACTAGCCGCATGTATCCCATCGGCACCGTCGCCCCCCGCGCACGCCGCTTGATCGACGTGACCTATGAGGCCATGGACCGGGGCATGAAGGCGGTTAAGCCCGGCGCGCGTCTGGGTGATATTGGCTGGGCGATCCAATCCTACGTCGAATCCATGCGCTGTTCCGTGGTTCGCGACTTCTGTGGTCACGGCCTTGGCCAAGTGTTCCACGACAATCCCAACATCTTGCACTTCGGGCGCAAGGGCGAAGGCGATGTCCTCAAGCCCGGCATGTTCTTCACCATCGAGCCCATGGTCAATCTGGGCAAACCTCAGGTGAAGTTGTTGGCCGATGGTTGGACGGCGGTCACCCGCGACAAGTCCCTCTCAGCCCAGTGCGAGCACTCGATCGGCGTGACCGAAGACGGCTATGAAGTCTTCACCGCCTCGCCCGCAGGCCTGTTCCGGCCCGCTTAATAGCGAAAATTCAGAGTTGAGAATTGGGAGGCGGTTCGATAGAGCCCCCTACCCCGGCCTTGCCGGTACTTCCCCCAGAGGGGGAAGATTTCTCTGTTCTAGATCTTCCCTCTCTGGGGGAAGTGGCCCGAAGGGCCGGAGGGGGCCTTGTTTCCTCGCCGCGTCATTGCAGCAACCCAGATGTCTGACACGGACCTGAAGTGATGTTCCCATAGGTTGCTTGGGCGCTATAGGCCTGGCAATGTCGCGGATCAAAACAACTTAAAAACGTTTTAAATTTTTGGCCATTTTAGATCATGACGTTCATTGAGGCGCGGTCTATCCTGCGCACAGTCGCCGGACCGCTGAGCCTCAAGTCGGATCAATTCCATGCACCAAGATGAACTGGGTTTTGAGGATGCGATGGGGGCGAGTGACCTCTCCGGCCACCGTGACCGTCTGCGTCAGCGGGCGCGCAAGGGCGGGCTGGACGCCTTGCCGGACTATGAGCTGTTGGAGCTTTTTCTATTTCGCACCTTTCCGCGCGGCGACGTTAAACCCCGCGCCAAGGCCCTACTCACCCGGTTTGGCGATATGGCGGGCGTTTTAGGGGCTTCTCTTGATGAGCTTCAGAGCGTGGCAGGCATTGGCGAAGCAGCGGCACTGGACCTCAAACTGATGCAGGAAGGCGCGCTGCGCCAGATGAGGGCGGGGCTGCGCAAGCGCACCGTGATCTCCTCTTGGACCGCGCTACTGGGCTATGTGCGGGTCATGCTGGCCAGCGAGGCGCGGGAACAGTTTCGGGTTCTTTTCCTCGACAAGAAAAACCAATTGATCGCGGATGAACAGCTTGGCCAAGGCACGGTAGACCATGCGCCGGTCTATCCGCGAGAGGTCATGCGCCGGGCTCTAGAACTGTCAGCCTCATCCATAATACTGGTCCACAATCACCCCTCGGGCGACCCCAGTCCGTCAGGTGCGGATGTCGACATGACCAAGCAGATCATCGAGGCTGGCCGCACCCTTCGGATCAGTGTTCATGACCATCTGGTGGTCGGGCGAGACGGCGTGGCCAGTTTCAAGGCGCTGGGCCTGATGTGAGAGCTAAAGGTCGCCGCGCCGCGCCAGAAGGTCCATAATCGCGCCAACCAAGCTGGATGGCGTAAAGGGCTTACCAATATGGCCATCAGCGCCGGACTCTGCGCCAAGTCTCTGATGCTCTGCCGCGACATTGGCGCTCAGGACCGAGATCAAAGTCGGCTCGCGACCTTGCACCTGCTCAAACTCCCTAATCCGCCGGATGGCCTCAAGCCCATCCATCACCGGCATCTGCAGGTCCATCAGCACCAGATCAAACGCACCGTTGATGAAGGCTTCGACCGCCTTGGCACCATTATCAACGATGGTGAGGTCAACACCCTGAGGCTCCAGAATGATCGAAACCACCCGCTGGTTCGTCAAGTGATCTTCCGCCAGCAGAACCCTTAGATCTGCAAGCGATAGGGTCTGAACGATGTCTGGCTTGCGGATCTTGGGTGCCTTGACCCGCCGCAAGGGGATCGAAACCGTAAACTGGCTGCCCTGTCCCAAGCGTGACGACGCCTCGATTTGACCGCCCATCAGGGTGGCTAGGGCTGAAGATATGGGTAAGCCCAGACCGGTGCCGCCATATTGGCGGGTAAAGCTCGCGTCAGCCTGCTCGAACCGATCAAACAGCCGCGCCCTGGCCTGCTCGTCAAATCCAATGCCGGTGTCACGCACCCTAATGGTGAGGCAATGACCAAGGCGCTCTGCCGGCGCTTCGCTCAAGCTTACGGATAGGTCTATGGTTCCCTGGTCCGTGAACTTAACCGCGTTTGACAGGAGGTTGGTCAAGATCTGATTGATGCGCAGGGCGTCGCCTTCAAAGGTCTGATCCATCAAACCTTCAAACTGCACCTGAAAATCGATCCCCTTTTCACGAATGCGCACCGCCATCAGCTCTGCAACATTGCGCAAGCTGACAGAAGGCGTGAAGGGGGCAACCTCAAGCGTGAGTTGCCCAGCTTCGATCTTAGAAAAGTCTAGAATGTCCGACAGGATCGCTTCCAATCCCTTGGCCGATTCTGAAACCAGATGGATCAGGTCCTGTTGATTGGAGTTTAGAGCAGATTGCGCCAAGGCCCCCGCCACGCCCAAAATCCCAGTCAAAGGGGTTCGAAGCTCGTGACTCATATTGGCGAGAAAGGCGGACTTGGCCTGATTGGCCGCCTCAGCTGCATCTAGGGCATGACGCATCTCTATACGGCCACGTTCGAGTTCCGCATTCTGCTTCAGCAATTGGCTCTCGAACCACTTGCGGTCCGTGGTGTCGGACTGAACCGATATGTAGCGGTTCACAATACCGGCCTCGTCACGAATAGGCGTAATAGCAACCGCGACCCAATAGGGCTCGCCTGACTTGGTGTAGTTGAGGAGCTCCTCTCGGATCGAACGATGGTCGACGATGGCGTCTCTAATGCGGGCGACGGCGTTCTGGTCCGTCTCAGGACCCTGCAACAGTGTTCCTGGCTTATGCCCGATCATCTCATCTAGGCTAAAACCAGTCCGTTTGCTGAAGGCATCATTAACCCACTCGGTAAGTCCATCAGCATCCGTGATGACGACAAGATTATCCGTTGCACTTGCCACCGCCGAAAGCTGAGCAACATCATCTTGAATACGCTTCTCTGCAGTAATGTCGTGCAAGACACCGACAACGCCGCCATCGGGTAAGGGCGACAAGGCAATGGTAACCCATGCGATAGGGCCGCCCTTGGTCAATAGCCTCGCCCGGCGAATGGTCTTTTGTCCCCCTGCGCTGACCATCTCCTGTCTGAGGAGATCAGCATCAGGGGCAAGGAAATAGTCAAAAATCGGCTGACCAATAGAGGTGGTCGTGGCTTGCCCGCTGAGCCCCGACCAAGCCTCATTGAGATAGACAATTGTCCCCGCCAGATCGACTTCGAACACCACCTCAGACAGCAGGTTGATACGACGCTGCATACGGCTTTCCGCCGCTGCTAGGGCCTCGACAAGCCGAGAGGTTGCCTCGACATGGAGATCAATGGCCTTCGCGTCGTTAATCAGTTCCATCGCTGGATTCGTGGCCCCTTGGTGGCGTTAGGCGGCAGACGCTGTCAATTCAGCCAAAACCTCATCTGCCGTCGCGGCGCGCCCATAGAGTGGGAATACGCTGCTACAGAAAAAGTCTTGCTCAACCTTAGTGCGCGATGAGGTACAGTCAGAAAGGATCGTGACATTGTATCCCCGCTCATAGGCGGCACGGCCCGTGGAATCGATACAGAGCGACGTCACCATGCCCGCAACGAGGACATTCTTAATCTGTCGATCCGCCAAGACCTGCTCGAGCGAGGTATTGGAGAAGGCGTTGAAACCGACCTTGCCGGTCACATAGAGGATGCCGTCACCAAACTCTTCCAACTGTGGGAGGTTCGCAGCGCCCGTCGAGCCCGCCTTAAAGGCTCCAGACTCCTTAATGGTGTTCAATATGCCCACCGGACTGGCCAAGGCCCGATAGTCGGGGCTTAGGACGATGGGCGTCGAAACAACTGTGAGAGGTGATTTATTAACCGACCTAATAAATCGTAAGGTGGTTTCTAAAACCCGGTCAATTCCCGTTGGATCCTCAACAACGCCTCGCAGGATACCATCTTTGGCGAAATAATCGTTCTGATAACCAACAAGAATGAGCGCAGTTGACGCGTAATCCACGAGACTCTCCTAAACTTTTTGTGTGCCCCTCAAGACCGCTCGGCCGCTTAGGGTGCAATTCTATATAAAAGAATTTTATACACTTGAAACATGTGAATGCATACTGGGCCTTGCTAGCCCTCATTTTCTACATAGCAACTCTATCAGGATTAGATGTCGGAGGCTTGGGCGATTGCATTCAAAGGCCCAGTTGAGCCCCCGCCGGGTCAATCCCCTGAGGATGGTACGGTTCAGGATCAGTGACGCAATGGCTGAGACTAGCCCTTGCCCTTTGCCCGCCATCTTGGCACGACTGGCGTTACCAACCCCGTGTGACAAGGCGTCGGGCCCGAGGAGTTCAAAGATGAAGCTGTCTGTTCTAATGCTCTTAGCAGGCCTGAGCTTGGCACCGGCAGCCAGCGCCCAGGACGCCCGCACGGTGTGCCGACCCGACCTGGTGAAATTCTGCCAGACCCAAATGGAACAACGCGACCGCAAAGCCGTAAGGGCCTGCCTGATCAAGAATATGGACAAGCTCTCCGAGACTTGCCGCAGCCAGATTAAGGACATGATGGCCAAGCGGGCCGCCAAAACCCATTGAGCCTTTGGGCATTAGCCTCAAAGGCTTGCCACCAGACAGCCCCTGCCCCAGTTTGGGCCTGATATATTGACCAGCGAAGATCGAGATTGCGGCCTATGGGGTTAACATCAATCGCAAAGCGGATCGCGCTGGCACTCGCGGCTGTCAGCCTGAGTGCAGGCCTCGCTTGGGGCGCGGATTCACGCCATCCGCAGTGCCAGACTGTAAGGATGTCCGACATCGGCTGGACCGATGTGACGGCAACCACGGCCGTGACCAGCGTCCTCCTCGAAGAGCTCGGTTACAAGACCACCATTACGGTCCTGTCGGTCCCTGTGACCTATTCGGCCATGAAGAACCGCGACATTGACCTGTTTCTCGGCAACTGGATGCCGTCGATGGAACAGGACCGCGCACCCTTCCTCAAGGACGGCTCGGTCGAGGTTGTACGTGCCAACCTGACGGGCGCCAAATATACGCTGGCCGTGCCCGCCTATCTCTATGATGCAGGCCTCAAGGACTTTTCGGACATCGCCCGGTTTGGCGACGCGCTCGGGCACCGAATTGTCGGGCTGGAAGCGGGAAATGACGGCAATCGTCAGGTGCTCAGCCTGATTGCTAAGAACGCCAAGGGACTGGGCGGGTTCTCACTCGTCGAATCCTCCGAGCAAGGCATGCTGGCCGAGTTGGAACGGGCTGTGCGCGACAAGAGACCAATCGTGTTTCTGGGCTGGGAGCCGCATCCTATGAACACCCGCTTTCAGATGCGCTATCTGACCGGCGGCGATGACAGTTTCGGGCCCAATTTCGGCGGCGCGACCATCTATACGAACACCCGGGCGGGCTATAGCGCGGAGTGTCCCAATGTCGGGCGGCTGCTCAAGAACCTGTCCTTCACGCTTGCCGATGAAAGCCTATTGATGGGGGCGATCCTTGATGACCATCAAGAGCCTAAGGCTGCAGCCAAGGCATGGATCGCTAAGAACCCTCAGACCGTCGCGCGTTGGTTAGAGGGTGTCCAGACCTATAACGGTCAGGCCCTAAAGAGCGCTGCATCCCCTGCACCCAGCGCATCTGGCACCCAATCGTGGGTCACCGCCCATAAGCTTCCCATCGGTCAGTTCATGACCGATCTGGTCGAGCGGGTGAAGACCAGTGGGCGCGGCTTTTTCGACGGTGTTTCCTTCACGGTACGCGGGGCTGTCGATGGGCTGACGGGCCTGCTCAAACAGGTGCCGCCGCTGGTTCTGTTGATCGCCGTTGCGGGCCTAGCGTACCTGCTCCAGCGGTCCTGGCGTCTGACCCTGTTTGTGGCTGCTGCCCTCTTGCTGATCATGAACCAAGGCTATTGGGAGGCGATGTTAGAGACCCTGTCTCTGGTCCTCTTCTCGACCCTCATATCGACCCTGATTGGGGTTCCCTTAGGCGTGGCCGCCGCCCATAGGCCTTGGCTCTATCGGGCGCTGCATCCCGTGCTAGACCTGATGCAGACCTTGCCGACCTTCGTCTATCTGATCCCGACCCTGGTCCTGTTCGGGCTGGGTGTGGTGCCGGGATTGATCTCGACCATCATCTTTGCCCTGCCCGCCCCCGTGCGCCTGACCCATCTGGGTATTTCGTCGACACCCAAACCCTTGATTGAGGCGGGAGAAGCCTTCGGCGCGACCAGATGGCAGTT
>JBEGOG010000029.1:0-13394 GCA_041182125.1 Pseudomonadota bacterium | reverse complement strand
CCGGCGTTGGGTCCGGGCCTTCACCGTCGAGGTGGGCGTAATCTTGAACGGCGGATAGAGGCTGATCACCACGGCTGGATCGGCTAAGGGCGGTGGCACATCGGGGGTCTGGGATAACAGCCAGAGAACCCCACCATTGCCAAGGACGGCGATCAGAAAACTCCACCCGGTACGGCGATGATCTGATCCCATAGGGCCTTGCTCCCCCGTCCTCCCTAGGCGGCGACCTGATCACCCCGAAGCAGACGTCCAGGCAGTTCACCGGTCCATTGGCCATTTTCGAAGGTCACAACACCGCTCTTCAGGGTCCAGCGATAGCCGTGCGCCTTTTGCAGGAGTCGCGTTCCACCCGCCGGCAGGTCTTGGACAATCTCTGGCGGGCTGAGCGACAGGGCGTCCTGATCAATGACGTTGATATCGGCCAGCATCCCCGGGGCGAGCAGGCCGCGGTCGTGCCAGCCGACATGGACGGCGTTGCGGCGCGTATAGCCATGGATCAGGGTCTCGAGCGCGATCTTGCGACCGGCTCTATCGCCCTTGCTCCAGAGGCCAAGCGAGGTGGTGGGGAAGCTGCCGTCACAGATGGTGCCGCAATGGGCCCCGCCGTCGGACAGGCCATAGAGACTGTTGGGAGCGGTCATCATGCCATAGACGTCCGAAAGGTCGCCTCGGGCATAGTTGATTAGGGGCTGATAGATCAGCCGGTGACCGCCCTCCTCCAGCAAGGTGTCATAGACATGGCCCGCCACATCGATCCCGCGCGCCATGGCCTCGGCCTCTAGCGAGTTCTCGGTGCGCGGCTCGTAATCGACCGGGTCGGTCATGCGGAACATCTTGCCAAAGCCGCGCAGAATGACGGCGGTCATGCCGGGGGCGTCGCCGACGGCATGGTCTTTCAGGATTTGGGCGCGGACCTGCGGCTCCGCCAGCTTCAAGAGCCTCGCTTCAAGCGGCAAACTCAAGAGGCTGCGATAGGTGGGGGTGATGAAGAACGGATTGACCGTAGCGGCAAAGGACAGGATCAGGCCCAGTGGACGAGGCGCGACCTGCATAGTCACCGGCAGGCCGTCCTTGACCATCGCCTCCACCCGCTCAGAGATAAACTTCCAGCGGTCCGGCGCATCATCGGTCTGCTGGACCGTGAAGGACAGTTTGCCGCCACAAGCCCCGGCCAGAGTGCGGATCAGGCTAAGCTCGCGCTCGGCAAACTCGTCATCAGGCGTCAGATAGGCGTCTGAGATGAGCTGAATGACCCCTCGCCCTGCCGCCTTCAAGGCGCGTGCGGCCCCCATCAGTTCTGCCTCTGTCGCCGATAGGGTGCCGATGGAATCGCCGCTGCGCGAGCGGTGGACATAGGTGCGAGAGGTGGAAAAGCCCAAGGCCCCGGCCTGCACGGCCTCGAGGATCAAACGCTCCATCTCGTCGATCTCTGCGGTTGTCGGGACCTCAAGGTGATCGCCGCCCCGGTCGCCCATGACATAGGCCCGCAAGGCTGCATGGGGGACGTGAGCCCCGACATCGACGGCAAACTTGCGACGGGCCAGCGCGTCCAGATAGTCCGGGAAGGTTTCCCAGTCCCAGGTCAGACCTTCAGCGAGGGCGGTGCCCGGAATGTCTTCGACCCCTTCGAGCAGGGCGATCAGCCAATCATGCTTGTCCTTGCGCGCGGGGGCAAATCCAACCCCGCAATTGCCCATCGCGATCGAGGTCACGCCATTGATCGAAGAGGGGGCCAGAACCCCGTCCCATGTGGCCTGACCGTCATAGTGGGTGTGGATGTCGACAAAGCCCGGCGTCACCAAGGCCCCCTTCGCATCGAGCGTGCGCCTAGCCTCAGAGGTCACAGTTCCGACGGCGACGATGCGACCATCCTTGATACCAATATCGCCAAGATAGGCCGGGCCACCCGAGCCATCGACGAGGGTGCCACCACGGATCACCAGATCCAGAACAGGGCTTGAGTCGGTCATGCAGCTTATCCTCACCTCGGGCCCCACCTTGCGATAGGGGGGTCATTGATGGCTATCCTATGCCTAAATTTGACCCTGACACCGATTTTTTGTGTCCTTCTGGTGAGGCAATTTTCTGGAAGCCCATGATTTTAAGTGACATTTTATTCAATTAACCCGTTCAGACTGTAATTATTGCTATGGGCACAAAAATAATACACTCAGGGGATGTAAATCATGTTATGGAGAATCTTAATTTGCTCACGCTAGGTTTATAGGACCCGACCTTGTCCCAACATTCCTTCCCTAGGCCGGATTTGGCCACCAAGACACGTGACGACCTGCTGGATCAGGCAGGGGTCGTTGCGGCTGATTTTGGCCTTGAAGCCTTGAGCCTGACCATGCTCGCCGATCGTGCCGGTGTGCCTGTCGAGCAAATCTATCAAAACTTTGACTCGCGAGGCGCACTGATCGACGCCCTTGTCGACCGCTTGCTCAATCGCCAAACCGAGGCGGCCAATATTTGGTTTGGTCGATATTCGGCTCAGGGTCGCGCGGTCATGTCGGACCATGTCGAAGAACTGCTACAAGCGCTCTATCTTGCGGGTCGAAGCGTAACCGGTTCTGACCTTCTCCAGCAGGCCCTGATCTCGATGCCCAATTTGGCCGAGCGCCGCATGGCCCTGCGCAGCCAAATCACCGACCAGTTCGTCCACGTCCTGAGCACGATGAACCCTAGTCAATCGCGCGACCGGATTTGGGCGCGCTATCGCATCGCCGTCGACATGGCCCTCTCGGCCCAGTCCCTCGCCGCTGCTGAACCCCAAGAAGGTCAACGCGAACGGGTGATCAAAGAGGCGGCCCGGGTCCTGCGCTACGCTCTCGAAGCGGCCTAACCGATCCTAGCCTCGATATGTGTCGGAAAGTTCGGCAATAGTCGCGTCAAACACCTCCATGGTCTCCTTGACGATCTTGGCCACCGGTTCGACGGAATTGATCCGTCCGCAGACCTGGCCAGACAGGGCGATGCTGGCCTCCATGTCGCCGCCAAAATAGAGGTCCTGCGAGCGGCCGAACTCAGCCATGATCTGTGGACCATGGACCTGCTCTAACGCCGTCGTTTTCTTGGTCCGTAGGGCGCGCAAGGCGGGCTTTGAGAACTGGTTGAGGAAGACAGTATCGGTTTCCGCCGCATCAATGATGGCCTGCTTCCAGTTGGGATGGACGGGGGACTCCTCCGCCGCGACCATCCGTGTGCCCATCTGAACCCCCTCGGCCCCCAGCGCGAAGGCCGCAGCCATGGTCCGTCCGCAGGTGATGCCACCCGCAGCAACGATGGGCAGGTCGGTATTGGCCCGCACGAGGGGCAACAGAACCATGGTTGAGACGGGCTGTGGGTTCTTGAACCCTCCGCCCTCGCCGCCCTCGACGATCAAACCATCGACACCAGCCTCAACAGCCTTCATCGCCGCCTTAAGGGTGGGAACCACATGGAAGACGGTCAGGCCTGCGGCCTTGAGTTGCTGGCAATAGCGGGCAGGATCACCGGCGGAGGTGGTAACGAACTTGACACCCTGCTGGATAACGAAGTTGACGATTTCCTCGTCGCGGACAAAGGCATGGGCGATATTGACGCCGAAGGGCCTATCAGTGAGGCCTTTCATCTTCTTGATCTCGTCGCGAATGACGTCGAGTTGGCCCGAAGAGGTCTCGATAATGCCCAGAGCCCCAGCGTTCGACACGGCCGAGGCCAATTGAGACCGCGCGATCCAGCCCATTGGGGCCTGGATGATCGGATAGTCGATCCCAAGCATCTGGGTGATGCGATTGTGGATGGCCATGAGGCGGAGCTCCCTTCCAAGGTCTCGGTCTAGGAGACGGCTAAGCGATTGAAGAGCAAACATTAGTCGGGCGCTATGGGCCAAACGAGTCAAAAAAAGACGCCGCGCCCAAGCCCGAAGGCCTGAACACGGCGCCAGTCAGCCCCGCCGGGGGCGTCCGTTTAGAACTTCTTCGTCATACCGATCTTGTAGACGCGGCCGAGTGGGTTACCCGTGAACGGGTCGTAGCCCAGCTCCAGTCGAGCGAACGAAGGATCCTTGTCGAAGATGTTGGCAATCGAAGCGGTAAGGGTCGTGTCCCAAGGCAGGAACACCCGATAGTTGATGTCCTGAATCATCTGGGCATCGATGGTCTTACCGGCTGAGACGGTGACGGGGTTACCGGCCGTATCACGAGCATAACCCGCCAAGAAGGGCGCAACGCGCTGGTCTTCATAGGCGTCGATATAACGGATCACGTAACGCAGATTGTGCGGACCGACCGTATATTCGATATGGCCTTCAGCCTTCCATTTCGGGATCGGCACAGCCGTGGTCTGATAGTTCAGATAGCCCACCGCATCAAAGGCCGGAGAAGCCAGGTTGCCGCCGATATAGGTTGCACCCACCTTATATTCGTTGGTGATGGTGACGCTACCGCCGACCGTGATGTCGCCGCCCTTGAGCACTTCGTTCCACTTGTAGTCACCGACGATATCGATACCGGAGGTCTTAACCGCCGCACCGTTGGTGTAGTAGGTCTGCAAGCGAACAATGTTGGCACCGGCACAACCAAGGTTGTTGAAGGTGAAACGGGCTGCCAGAGGGCTGGAGCAGTTTGCAGCGGCACCGGTTGGGAACACCGCATTGACCAGACCCGCGACAGGTTCAGCCACGATGGGGTTCTCGAAGTCGAACTGCCAATAGTCGACCGTCGCCCTCAAACCAGCAATCTTGAAGATGGCCCCGACATTGTAGGTCTTGGCCTTTTCAGGTGCTAGGTTGGAATTGCCGCCGATGTCCACGGCGCGGAAGCTGCCGGTGATCTGCTGCAAGGAGGTGACGTTGTTGTTGGCCAACTGCGAGTCAGGTGGTCCGCGGAAGGTGCTGCCGGCGGAAACCCGCAGAGCCAGCCAGTCGGTGGCCTGATAGCGCAGAGACAGTTTTGGATTGAAGGTCGATCCAACCTGCCCACCATAGTCTTCGTAGCGGGCCGCGATCTGGGCCTGCAACTTATCGCTGATGGGAAGGCTCAGTTCGCCGAAGCCAGCAAAGATATCGCTGGTCAGGTCCTGAGGGGTCGCAACACCAAGGAACACGAAAGGACCGTTGCGCACCGCGCCGGTACAGTTGGTCACACCATAGTCGAGGGTGTTCACGCAAGGCGTCGCCTGCGCATTGCCCAGTGAGCTATAGTCCGAGTTGAAGAAGTTGCGGCGATATTGACCACCGGCCGCCCACCCAATCTGACCACCGGGAAGGCTGATATTCAGCTTACCGTTTAGGACGCCGTCCAACACGAAGGTGCTGGCGGTCTGGATGGTGGAGTTCTTCTGGAAGAACCACTTCGACAACTCCGGCGAGTTTGCCACTGCCGCATTGTAGTTGGGGTTAGCCTTACCCGTTAGCGCATCAGCCTTAATGGCGTTCGAGAAGGGGTTGTACCACTGACAGCCATTGGCACCGGGGGTGTTCGCCGCAACGTTACAATTGGCACCACCCAGACCCCGAAGAGCCAGCTCGAGGCGGTTAACCAGGGCGTCATAACCACTGCGACGTCCGGTTTCCGCCCCGTAGGTCATGGCCGTTTCCCAGCCAATGCCGTTGGAGAACTCACCGGTCAGGCTGCCGGAGACGCGGAAGGCCTCATAGCCGCGCGTACCGGTTGATGGGCCGTAGCCGAACTGTGGATTACCGCCGGTGCCGAACGGACGCCAGGTTCCCGCGAACAGCTGAACACCACCCGATGGGACAGCCTGGCCGATCGAGGCAAAGTAGGCGGCAACGCCAGGGTTGGTGGCTGGGGCGATATAGCGCCCGGTGCCGGAACCCGCAGGCATAGCTTCAGAGGTTGGCGACGACAGGGTCAGATAGGATGGTGAGGTCTGCCAGTTTGGCACGTCCGTATGAGCATAGAGCGCTTCGACGTGCAGCTTGGTCTTGTCCGACAGGTCGGCATTGATCTCGCCATAGACTTGGAAACGGTCTTCCTTTTCGACGATATTGTCGAAGGGAACGAAGTGGAAGTAGCAGCGTGGCGAGGCTCCGGAGAAGCCCGCAAAGCCACCGGCACCCGCGCAACCCGCGTCACGGGTCAGGCCGCCCGCGAGGGGAAGACCAGCGGCGGAAGACAGGGGCGCATAGATACCTGGGTTACCACCACCGGACCAACCCCCATCCGGGTTTTCCAGATAGGTCTTGTCGGCCCAATCCCGGTCTTGCGCCGAGAGGACCGAACGATGGTCCCAGCCACCGGCGATCAGGACGTTGGCGCGGTCGCCGACCCAGCCATAGGTGAAGTTGAGGTTATAGTCGCCATCGGAATCGGCGACATGCTTGTACGACGCGCCAACCTCTAGGCCTTGGAAGTCCTTCTTGGTGATGAAGTTAACCACACCGGCGATGGCGTCGGAGCCGTAGGTCGCGGCCGCACCGTCCTTCAGGACTTCGAGGCGACCGATTGCGGCGGCTGGAATAATGTTGGTGTCAACAATACCCGCGCCAGCCTGACCGAGCGGGTTGATCGGCATACGCCGACCATTCATCAAGACCAGAGTACGGAACGAACCCAATCCACGAAGGTTCACACTGCCTGAGCCTTCAGAGCCTTGGGCGCGGGCGTCGAACTGGTTGGTTTCCCCCAGCACACCGTTACTGACTGGCAGGGCCTTGATCAGTTCGAGGACGGTCGGCGAGCCTTGACGTTGCAGCTGTTCGGCACTGAGCACGGCCACCGGCAAGGCCGCGTCGGTTGGAGTGCCTCTAATGAATGACCCTGTGACGACGATCTCTTCGATCTTGTCTCCGGCGGATTTGGGGGTGCCTTGCGCCGCGGCAGTCGTTGCTGTCGCAGCTATAGAAAGAGCAGTGCCGAGCATGGCTCCACTGCACATTAGAATGCGCTTGTTCATCTTTTCCCTCCTGGTGCGTCCCTCGATTTCTGAGTGCTCAAGGGTCCGCTAGAGAGAGTGTCAATCCACGATCTGGTTTAGCACAACCAAATTGTCGGATTGCGGCAGGTTGTCACAGCACTAAAATTTATCTGATCAGCGATTATATTATTGAATTGACGAGATTAAAGACTAATTGTCGCACAGGGGTCGCGGTTTGTTCCCGCCATTTTCGGCAGCGAGCGCCTCAAGGGGGGCAAGATTTCCCGCATGACGAATTTCTGAAAGCCTCGACCGCTTGAAATAACTGAATTTCACACTTTCCAAGAGACTCTCGCCCTCGTTTGAGTCATCTTCGGTCCATGCAAGCTTCGTCGATCGCACAATCTGGAATGTTGGCCGCAACCCTACGGTTGGAGGCGGCTGCCTCTAATCTGGCCAATGCCCAGTCAGATGGAGCCCTTCCCGATGCGGGAGGGCTTGGCCCGAACCCTCAGGCCCAAGAGCCCTATGCGCCACGCCGTGTGGATCAGGTCAGCCTTTCGGCCTCGGCCAGTCAGTCATCAGGGGTCGCCGCGCAGATCACCGCTGCGCCAGATTTCTTCAAAAGCTACAAGCCCGACGCCTCCTTTGCCGACGCTCAGGGCATGGTCGGCTCGCCCAATATAGACCCCGTCAATGAGGCGGTGCAGTTGATTACCGCAGAGCAGGCCTTTCGCTCGAACATGAGCGTCTACGGGACGGCGGATGCCATGATGAAGATGGTGCTCGATATAAAGGCCTAGGTCGGCTTACCCTTGGGTTTGCGGGTGCCAGGTATCGAGCCTCCTAGCTTTTGATCCGAATGACGGCATCGGATTTGCGAGGCCTATGATAGAACTTACCTTGCAACACCATCCCGTCGGTGAGGACTAGGGTCGATAGCCCCCTGTAAAGATAGGAAACTTCGGAAATCACGACCGTTTCACCCGGCTTGACGCTGTTGGCCTCGAGGGTCACCGGCATATCCGGCGGATGGGCCCTCATGGTTCCTGTGGCATCGCTCCATACTGCTCTGGACTGACCATTCTCCAAGATAGCGACGCTCGTGACCCGGATGCCCAGGACGGTTGAAACCGGAAAGGGCTCCATGATCACCTTAGCGACGGAAAATATATCAGCCATTTCAGCATCATCGATCTGATCGGTTCGACTGACGAGATCACCGACAGAATAGGCCACTTGGCTGATCCGCCGCTCAGCGAGCATCAGCTGTGTTGATTCCGCTAATCCGAAATAGATCATGATCAACAGGGGCGCGAGCAGGGCAAATTCAACCGCGGATACGCCCGCCACATTAAGCCTGAACTGCTGCAGCTTTGATCGCGTGACAATCTCCATAACCATCAGGTCCCATAGGGCTCATTGCGAAAGGTTGTGGTGGCTGTGATGAGGCGCTGATCGCCAAGGGCCATGGTGAGACCTGGAGTAAAGGCCGACCACCTGTAATAGGCGCGAACCAGAACAATGTCGTTTGCCCCTCCGGGCACAAACTGCGTGGCCGCGGGGTCTAGGACACCGTTGACCAGAGGCGCTGACCTGTCGATGGCGCTTAAGGATCCAAAGGTGCGGACATCGACGACCAGTTTGCTTGAGCAGTCAGCGGCGAGGAGCCTGACCCCGTCACAGATCTCCTTCTTAAAGGCTTGGGCCGTGGCAGAGGTTGGATCGGTGATCTGACCGGTTCTAATCTTCCGAGCGGCCATATTGACGGCATTGTCCATCAGGGATGAAAGCCAGAACACCATGGCCAATTCCAAGATCCCAAAAATGAGCAGGAATAGTGGCAGGGCAATCATCGCAAACTCGACCGCGACAGCACCACGGTTGGCGCTATGGAACGGTATCAACCGTCGTCGGCAGGGGTATGGGTTTGGCGTCATCACCAAGATCAGACTAAGGGGCCGGGTCCAAAGGCGCAGGGGATTGGGCAGAGTTTGCAGTTCGATCCGTGCCGATCAGTGGTTCGCAGCGGGGCGAGCAGCTATAGTCTGTGACATCCCCGCCCCGTTGAACGGCAACCTGTCCGGCGTCGCCCGCGCCCACCACGATGGTCTGGTTGAAAATTTCCCGGCCGCCGCTATCGAGAACCATGATGCTGGTTTGACCCACCGAGTGACCGGTTATGATGAGGCTGCGCCCATTGACTAGGTTGACGTCAGCAATGGCCGGATTGCCCACCACCACCGTCGAGGCCGAGCCCCAAAGGCGAATATTGACCACGCGATTAACACCGACCGCCATCAAGGGCGCGCTGGTAGCCGCTGAGCTGCGACCCACATCACAAACACCGGCAAACCCCAGGGCCCAAATCAAGGTCACGGCAGAAAATCGCATGATGGAACCTTCTCAGCGGGCTAGATTCAAAAACCGAAAACTGGCTTATCAAAGAATGAGCAAAAAATTTCCTCTTGAAACGATGATGTCACAAGGATGTGAAGTCTTCAGGTGTTAATGGAAATTCTTGTAGTCATAAGTATATAAAATTACTCATATCAAAGTATCATGACTCAAAATCATCAATAGTCAATTTCCGAAAAAAATTGTCCCAGCGATATTTGTGAATAAAAAGAGATTTATTTTTGCTTAGATGATTAATTTACCATAAGTTTAAATATTTCGCAATTTATGATAATTATTAAATCGTAATAAATTAAATAAAATACACCTCGCCAGAGCCTTTAGAATATAGACCGTCGCAGAAAATGATAATTCTTTTCATTAATAAGAACACATACATATAAAAAGAGAATCTAAAGGCATTAGCAGGATTTAATTATTAAAGAACACTGACCTCAGAAAATCGGTGATGGCGGTGGAGATCACGAGAAGGCAAGGCCATCCACCTTGGTCGGGCCGATTGGACCGCCATGCCCTGCTAAACTAATAGTGAAAAGTAACTTTAACAGGTATTTACAGATTAGCAATCATCGATAACTTAATTCCAGCGGGCAGGATCAACCCCGTTGAGCCTTGAACGTCATGCCGCTGAACGTCATGCCGCGGTCATCCCGTGCGGCGAACACAGTCTGGAGGATAAGATGTCCAAGTTCGTAACCCAATTTCTGAAAGATGAGTCCGGCGCAACGGCCATTGAATATGGCCTGATCGTGGCTCTGATCGCAGTTGTCATAGTCGGAGCCGTGACCACCATCGGAACCGGCATGAGCGCCAAGTTCCAAGAGGTCAGCGATAAGGTCAACTAAGCGTCCGCGCTTTGTGAAACGCCTCTCTTCTTCGAGCAAAGGCCGTCGATCCCCATCGGCGGCCTTTGTCTTTGTCAAATAACGATGGGCTTTGAGGATCAGAGTTCCCTGCCATGACCGCTCTAACGCTCAGTCTGATCCTCTTCCCGGCCCTCGTCATTTGGGCAGGAATTAAAGACGCGACCAGCTACACGATCCCCAACTGGATTTCCGCGACACTGGCGCTGGCCTTTGTTCCCATTGCCCTTCTGTTGGGCCTCAGCCTGGGCCAGATCGGCATCGCGGTTCTGGTCGCCTTTGCAGTCCTCTTTGTGGGTATCGTCCTGTTCGCCCTGCGCTGGATCGGTGGGGGGGATGCCAAGCTCTTGGCTGCCTGTGCGCTTTGGTTGGGGCCACCGGCTCTGATGATGTTTCTGCTCACCACCGCCCTGCTCGGCGGCGGCCTTGCCCTTGGCCTGCTCGTCCTGCGCAATCGGCTCTTCGTTCCGCTGGTCCAGCGCGCGCCCGCATGGGTGAGACGATTGCTGACCCCCGGCGCGGATGTGCCCTATGGCGTGGCCATTGCCGCCGCCGCCCTGATCCGGTTCGAGCACAGCCCTCTTCTGCTAGGGCTTCAAAATCCAGTGATCAACTGAACTCAGCTTCATGCCGCGCTTAATCTATCTTTAGCAGCGTGTTAATCTTAACAATCTAGGGTCTTAATTTCCGACCGTCTTTTGAGGGCTGAGACCGAACCATGCGATCTGTCCGAAATCTCGTGATCCTCGGCGCGGCGGCTCTGTCAGCGATCAGTACCCTATCCATTCGCTCCGCCCCTTCGCCCAACCCGCTGGTTCAGGTTCTGGTCGCGGCGCAAGATCTGGCCACCGGCAAGACGCTCTCGGCGGGCGATCTGGTCTGGCAGGACTGGCCTGCGGACGGGATCAACCCCGCCTTTATCTCGCGCCCTGCACCCGCCTCCAAGGCCGCGACGTCGGCCGGTGAAATGACCCGCTTCTATGGCCAGGTCGTCAAGGACCCGATCCTAGCCAAGGAACCGATCGCCGCTGCCAAGCTGCTGGCAAAGGGTGAGGGCGGCTATATGTCTATCGTCCTCCACCCCGGTACCCGCGCTGTGTCCGTTCCGGTCACGGTCGAGAGCGGTGCGGGCGGCTTCATCTTGCCGGGCGACCATGTCGATCTGGTCCTTAATCGCCAGATTGAGGTGCTCGGTCCCTCAGGCGGACTGAAATCGGCCATGGTGTCCGACACCCTGTTCAAGAACCTCAAGGTCCTCGCCATCGACCAGAACACCACCGTGGCCAAGGACGCCAAGTCTGCGGTTGGGGCCTCCGCCACCTTGCAGGTGGCCAAGGACGATGTGGAATATCTGGTTCAGGCCAAGGCGCAGGGCAATCTGGTCCTGGTGCTGCGGCCCTATGCTGAGGCCATCGAGGAGTCCGGCCGCGTCGCGCGCGTCAATCGCGAACAGCCCATCCCCTCGCCAAGCCCCACCGTCAAGAGCGCCTCAGTTCAGGTGGTCCAAATCATCCGCAATGGCGTCGCCACAGACGTGACGGTGATCCGATGATCGCAAGGACCAAGAGGCTTGGCCCCCTTGCCTTGGCCGCGGCCCTGAGCCTTCCAATGTCCACATGGGCAGGGCTAGCCATGACCCAACCGATTGCCCCGCAGCCCGGTCTGGTGCAGGTCGATCTGGCCACCACCCGCGCCAAGAGCCTGACCCTGCCGCAAGGCCGCTCGGCCATGATCGAGCTTTCCCAAGAGGCGCGGGACCTGTTGATCAGCAATCCCGCGACCGTCGATGCGGTCCTTCGCACACCCCGGCGGATCTTCGTCTTGGGCCTCAAGAGCGGTCAGAGCGATGTGGTGATCACAGACGCTTCGGGTCGCCGCCTCCTGACCCTCGACATTCGGGTGGATCGTGACACCGCTGCCCTGACACAAACCCTTGCGCGCCTCTTGCCCAGCGCCAAGATCAAGGTCGAGGGCCTGAACGACAATATCGTCCTGTCTGGTACTGTCGCGAACCTGGCCGAAGCCGGTCAGGTCCTGCAGATTGCGCAGAAGTTCGTCGGCAAGCCCGAACAGGTGGTCAATCTCATGACCATAGCGGGTAAGGATCAGGTGATGCTGAAGGTGCGCATCGTCGAGATGCAGCGCAGCGTCATCAAGCAACTGGGCGTCAATCTCAGCGCCGTCATCAATCAGGTCGGCCAACCGCAATATATGTTGGGCAAGGCCGCCAGCTGGGGCGTCAATGGCGCGCTGCAAGGGGGCCTGACCGGCGGCTATGATTTCAACAGCGTGACCGGCAGCAATCCTGCGGGCAAGTCCGGCTGGAACAAGGCGCAAAGCAAGCTTCAGGCCTTCGAGCGCGCCGGTCTGATCCGCACCCTCGCTGAGCCAACCTTGACCGCCGTTTCCGGGGAATCGGCCAAGTTCCTCGCCGGGGGCGAATATCCGGTCCCGACCGGGCAAGACAGCACCGGCAAGGTCTCGGTAGAGTTTAAGCCCTATGGGGTTGGCCTTGGCTTCACGCCGATGGTTCTGTCCGGCGGTCGCATCGCCCTGAAACTGTCCACCGAAGTGTCAGAGCTCAGCAATGACGGGGCCTTCACCTTAAGTTCGGGATCGGGAACGGCCGGGCTGACCATCAATGCCCTGACGGTTAATCGCGTCGAATCCTCCATCGAGCTGCCGTCGGGGGGCTCCTTGATGATTGCGGGCCTGCTGAAGGAAAAGACCCGTCAGGCCATCGATTCCATCCCCGGCATGAGCAACATGCCCGTGCTTGGCCCCCTCTTTCGCTCGCGCGATTTCCTCAGCGGTCAGACCGAACTGGTGGTGATCGTCACACCCTACATTGTCGATGCTGCCCGTCCCGATCAGCTTCAAACCCCCGATGCCGGGATCCGCATCGCCACGGATGCGGAGGCCTATCTGTTGGGCCGCATGAACCGGGTCCAGCGCGCGCGGGCTGGGGCGGGGGCCAAGGGCGGTCCCACCGAAGGCCAAGCCTTTGTCGGCCCCTTTGGCTATGTGGTGGATTAGGAGCCGGATGATCATGGAACTAAAGGCCTTCTCCACCGTCTTGATGATGATCATCAGCCTGAGCCTCAGCGCCTGCGCGACCCAGGGCGGCGACCAAGCCCCATCTTCGCCGCCGCCCCTGTCGGAGCGATTTGCACCCCAGCTTGAAACCCATCCCCAGACCCTCCTCCTCGCCCCGCACGAGACCGGCCTGTCGGATCGCCAGCAGCAGGCCAT
>JBEGOG010000028.1:0-10034 GCA_041182125.1 Pseudomonadota bacterium | reverse complement strand
CAATAACCCCCTACCCCGGCTTCGCCGGTACTTCCCCCAGAGGGGGAAGATTTGGTGTTCTTAGATCTTCCCCCTTTGGGGGAAGTGGCGCGCAGCGCCGTAGGGGGCCTTGATTTGGCGATGGGTGCGTTAGAACCCCAACTCCGCCCTCAAATGATCGGGGGAGAGACCTTGGCGACGCAGGTCCTGCAGGGTTTGTGATCGGTCGCGTTTGGCCAAACGTTTGCCGTCTGCCCCTGTCAGCAGAGGATGGTGGCGATAGATCGGTGTTGGCAATCCGAGCAAGGCCTGAAGCAGGCGCTGGATGCCGGTGGCCTCGAACAGGTCCTCACCGCGCACAATGTGAGAAATATCTTGAAGGGCGTCATCGACGATAACGGCCAGATGGTAGGCGACGCCCAGATCCTTGCGGGCCAGAACCACGTCTCCAGCCAAGTGGGGTTGAGCTGCGATTGTGCCTTGGAGCTCATCAGTGAAGGTCAGGCTGTCGTAAGCCTCGCCCAAATGGGCCTTGGCCGCATCGAGTGACAGCCTCCAAGCATAGGGCTCACCGGCCTCTATTCGGGCCGTTTCTTCGGCAACAGACAGGGGCGCACCGCGATAGGCTAGGCCAAGCCCGTGCGGTGCGCGGCCAATATCGTCTGCGACCTCCTTGCGGGTCTTGAAGCAGCGATAGACCAGACCAAAGTCCCGCAGCCGTCCAAGGGCGGCGTGATAGTCTGCCATATGCTGGGATTGTATACGGACCGGCTGTTCCCACGTCAGGCCCAGCCACGTCAGATCGTCGAGCAGCGCCTCGGTATAGGCGGGACGACACCGGGTCTGATCAATATCTTCAATACGCAGGACAAAGCGCCCGCCGATCTCTTTGGCCCTCTGATAGGCACAAAGGGCTGAATAGGCATGGCCGCGATGGAGCAGGCCGGTCGGGGAGGGGGCAAAGCGGGTGGCGGGACCCATGGGATCTAACCCCGTTTGCGGGCCTGACCAAACATGCCCAGATGGCTGAGGACGCCCGCCAGAAAGGCCTTTTCGCCGCCCATCTTGGTCTTGAGGCTGTCAAACTGGCGAAAACCGACCATCTCGGCCAAGCCATGGGCCGCACACCATGCGGCGATACAGGCCAGTTCCAGATCGATTTCTTGCTCTGGATCAACAACGCCGAGGTCGATCATAGCCTTTTTCAGCAAGCTGAAGGCCCCATCCTCAGCCTTATGAGCCTTGTCGGGCAGGGCCTCGAGGTCGCGAGAGCAGTCATACATGATCCGGTAGATCGACGGATGGGCCTTAGCGAACTCGACATAGGCTACGCCAATGGCCGCGACCCGCTCCATCGGCGGCGCATCGGGATCAGCCGACTGGCGCATGAAATTGTACAGCTGATCAAAGCCCTCTTCCGAGATGGCTAGCATCAACTCGCTCTTATCCTTGAAGTGGTGATAGGGGGCCGCAGGGCTAACACCCGCTTCGCGCGCCACGGCCCGCAAGGATAGGGCGTTCGGACCCTCACGCTCGAGCACGCGCGAGGCGGCATCCAGCAGCGCCCGACGCAGATCGCCATGATGGTAGGGTTTGGGGCCGGTGATCGGACAGGTCAACTTCATAGCCCCTTATACGCCGTGATCGGAAAATCGTAAAGTTCATCTTGACAATGTTTAGATTGGGACTATCTAAGCACTGTCTAGATCAGACAGCCCCCTCCCCGGGGCTTGGAATTTAAGATCAAGGAATATGAAAATGACTCTCGCAAACTTGACCCGCTTTGAACGCGCTATCGATCGTACCGGCATGGTTGGCCTTCTGGTCCTCGGTGCCACGGTGGCTTTGGCCTTTATTGGCGTCTAAGCCTTGATGGGTTTAACCAAATGAGGCCTTGCGCTCAGCGAGGTCTTTCGATGTGGTGGGGGGCGTGAAAGCGCCCCCTTTTCATTGGCCCGACCCCTCGCAAATCGCCCAAGCCCGCAGGCAGCTTGCCGCGATGGACCCGGCTATGGCGCGGATCGATGATCAGGTCGCAGAGTTTGACTGGCCCAGACGGCCCGGCGGCTTCACCGGTCTGGTCAAGATGGTGGTCGGTCAGCAGGTCTCGGTGGCGGCTGCCGACTCAATCTGGAAACGGTTCGAAACTGGCATGGGCCAGATTACCCCCAGCACGATCTTGGCCAGTGATGACGACCACCTCCGCAGCTTTGGT
The DNA here is from genome assembly GCA_041182125.1 of Pseudomonadota bacterium. Classification (GTDB taxonomy): domain Bacteria; phylum Pseudomonadota; class Alphaproteobacteria; order Caulobacterales; family Caulobacteraceae; genus CAISGS01. Next base: position 7,840 of record JBEGOG010000028.1, on the reverse strand, counting down.
CTGTCGCGGCCCAAGGCGCGCTATGCTAAAGAAATTGCCTTGGCCCAGATCAGCGGGGCTATTGATTTCGACCAGTTAGACGGCCTCGATAGCGATGAAGCCATGAGTGCCCTGACCGCGATCAAGGGCGTTGGCCACTGGACGGCGGCCACCTTCTTGATGTTCAGCCACGGCCATTGCGATCTCTTCCCAGCCGGTGATGTGATCTTGCAGGAGGGACTTCGCCTCCTCGATGGGGCGGAAAAGCGGCCAGCCGAGAAGCAGGCCCATCTTCGGGCTGAGGCTTGGCGGCCCTATCGCGGCATTGCGGCGATGGTTTTATGGCGTTTTCATAGCGCACTTCGTCGCGGGGACGTGGTTATGGATTGACGGCGCGGTGAGTCGGGTCCGTCATAGGCCTGTCGTCAAATCAGCGTTCACTGCCCCTGATACGCTGACACCCCGGTGAGGAGATCCGTCTTCAGGTCCATCCCGTTTTTCCTTCATGCCCTGATCATTGGGTCTTGCGGCTTTGGCCGGGAGATCGGCTGATGCAGGCGGTCAAATCCCTCTCCTCGGGCTATCCGGCATTGGTGCTCAATGCGGATTTCCGGCCCCTTTCCTATTACCCGCTATCGCTGTGGCCTTGGCAGGAGGTGATCAAGGCGGTGTTTCTGGATCGGGTCGATGTGGTCTCGACCTATGACCAGATCGTCAGGTCTCCGACCTTTGAGATGGCCCTGCCCAGCGTCATTGCCTTGAAGCAGTATGTGCCTCAGGACCGCCCGCCGGTCTTCACCCGGTTCAACCTGTTCCTGCGTGACAGCTTTTCCTGTCAATATTGCGGCTCTGGCGAGGACCTGACCTTCGATCATGTGCAGCCAAGGTCGAGAGGCGGCAGGACCAGTTGGGACAATATCGTTACCGCCTGCTCACCCTGTAACCTGTTCAAGGGTGGCCGCACCCCGCGCGAGGCGGGCATGGTCCCGGCCCGCAATCCTCGTCGGCCAACGCAATATGAGTTGCAAGATCGGGGTCGACGTTTCCCGCCCGGCCACCTGCATGAGAGCTGGCTGGACTATCTCTACTGGGACATTGAGTTGGAGGCCTAGGCGCGATTAGAGCGCAGGCTTGAACTTGCCGATCAGTGTCTTGAGGGTGTCTTCTTCGACGGCCTCGGCGGCGGCGGTCAGGCTGAACCACTGGCGGGTGCGTTGTTCGCGCTCGGGCCAGTCGGCGAGTTCGACCTCCACCATCATCGGATAGACCTCAACCGTGCAGGTGATCACGTCACCGTCGGACAGACGCTTATCGTAGTTGTAGGTGCCGATGGGCGATTTCGTGATTGCACCGGTTACACCCGCCTCTTCGAAGGCCTCCAAGGCCGCTGCGGCGTGGGGTTTGCGCCCCTTCATCGGCCAGCCTTTTGGAATGACCCAGCGTCCCGTTTCGCGAGACGAGACAAGCAGAACCTCAAGTTCCGGCGAGGTGCGGTAGGCCAAGCTCGCATATTGCAGGCGGGCCCGACGCTTCTTGGCGTGGGCCTTGGGTTTAGGCAGTGGCGCAGGCCGAGGATTGGTCGATAGGGCCATAGGATTCCAAAGATCGCCAAGCCCTTGATTGGGCCTTTCTGATCCGAGCGGGTGCCGTCATTACGCCGATTTTTCATCCGATCACAGACATTTTTTGCCCTACTGCCCGGCATGAATATCAGGAGCCATAGGCCGAATATAATTTGCGCCCTTGAGTAGTTTATGATTCTCTGTAATTCGATCACGGAATTTAGAATGCGGCTTGGGCGCAGGGGTGAGGACGTCTATGGGCAGGCTTGTGACCTTGATCACAGTCTTTTGTGTCTTCGCCGCTGTGACCTTCTGGTCGGTTCTCTATGTCGCGCAGCCGCAGGTGTCGGCTCAGACCGCAAATGCGCCGGCCGTTAAGCCCCTGTTACGAGCCTCCACCCCTTTGTCTTAGCCGCTAGCCTAAAAGGTCAGGGCTGATCCAATCCGAATGGATCGTCCCGGCATGGGGGCTACATCCTTCAAGAACGAGACATGCTCACGCGCGGTTTCGTCGGTGAGGTTGTGAGCATCGAGGAACAGCCGCCAAGACGTGTCGGCAACCGGCTTCCAGTACGCTGTGATATTGACCAGGTTGTAGCTATCGGTGGGCAGCTCGAACGCCGCCAAGTGCTGATCGGCGGCACCGACATGGCGTAGTTCAAGCTCTGCACTATAGGCAGCGGTGTGCCAGCTGATCTTGCCCGTGACGGAATAGGGTGGGATGCGGGCCGGAGATCCCGCATCCGTGTCGCCGCGCACCAGATCGGAGCCTAGCTCAAGCTCCAAGCTTCGGTCACCATCGGTCCAAAGATCGTACCCGACATCCAGCTCGAAACCATAGAAATCCGCATTGGTCTGGGTGAACAGAAAGACTGGAAGATCGTCCTGAATCTCACCTGTAGGGTTCTCTTCGATAAAGCCATTATAGTGGGCGCGGTAAAGATGGCCCTCAAGGCGGGCGCGGTCCGTTGTGTAGCGCAGGGTGGCTTCAATGGATGTGACAATCTCCGACTTGAAGCTCGGATCGCCGATTTCATAGGTGCCGGTGCCGCCATGGGGGCCGTCTGCAAAGAGCTCGACCTCGGACGGCGCGCGGCCATTGCGGGCGAGGGATAGGGCGTAGAAGAACTGATCGTTCGGCTTCCAGAATAGACCTGCGGACGCGGAGACATTGGTGAAACCTTGTGAGGGTTTGGTCTTGGACCAGTTCAGACCGCCAGATGCGGCTGCATCGCTGGTTAGCCGTCCCGCGAGGTCTGCTGTGAGTTTGCGCTGATCCAGTCGCGCGCCCAAATCTAGGCCCCAGACCCCTTGGTCAAAGCGCTGAAGGGTAAAGAGGCCGACTTCAGACACCTCAACAGACGGCACGAAGGCCTCGTCGCCGATGGCTTCGAAATCTCGCTGCAGCGCTTGAAGACCGATAGCCCCCTTGTGACCCTCGTGCTCGCGATGAACCAGCTCGAACCGCGCTTCTGTGCCCTTTGAGAGGAAGCGCGTGCCGACCGTACCATCATTCACGACAATCTCAGCGTGCTGGTAATCGGCGTGACCGATGGAGAATTGAATCTTACTAAAGGTTTCCAGATCAAGCTCATGCGCGCCGCGGATATCCAGGCGCGTTTGCTTCATGTGCAGTTCGACAGGCCCTTCATCGGCCGGATCGATCGGTGCGGTGATCTGAGGGAAGGGCACGCCATAGGTCGTATCGGTGCGCTTGACCGAGGCGCCGATATAACCGCGCTCGCCGATATAGGAGGCACCCGCACCATAGGCATCCAGCTCAACGCTGCTGTTCAGGACCTTGCGGTCAGTGGCGGCGGTCAAGCCGTCCTGCTTGGCGAGACGGTCGGAGATGGGATTGGACGGGACCTCATAGTCGCTGGAGCGGCGGCTCACCATATCGGCCACGACCACGATAGGACCAGCACCGGTCTTGATCGAACCAGACACCGAACGGCCTTCATTCCCGGTTTCATAGGAGCCCGAGAGGCGCCCTTCGATGGGAGACTGCGGGTTGGTGCTGGGCACCCGGTCGTCGATAATATTGACCACTCCGCCAATGCCCGAGCCGCCATAGGCTAGGGTTGATGGACCGCGCAGCACCTCGATGCGCATCGCTTCGCCCGGATCAGAGGCGACGGCGTGATCGGGCGAGACCGAACTGGCATCCACCAGACCCACGCCATTTTGCAAGATCATCACACGAGGCCCGGACAGGCCGCGAATGACCGGGCGGCTGGCTCCGGGTCCAAAGAAGGTCGAACGCACCCCGGATAGGCCGTTTAAGACATCGCCCAATCCCGCAGGTGTTGCCATGTCCAGATCATCACGGCTGATGACATTGACGCTGGTGGTCAGGGTTTGCAGAGAGACCGCATAGGGCGCGGCGGTGATGATCACTTCGGCCGGTTCATCGGATTTGGCTGGGCCAGTGTCAGCGGCGTAGCCGACCCCGTGGGTCAAGCCGAGCGCTGCCGATGAGGCTAACAGCAGGTTGCGGATCAAAATCGCCATAATCAAACTCCAAATTCCCGTCACCCTTTATGTTATAATATATCATCTGAAAAGGGTGGAAGGTCCTCTGAGTTCAATTATTCAAATTTGTCTGGCATCTGGATGGGAATGGGGCAGTCTGAAGGACTGTAATAGAGCGGGAGCGGGCTTTGGGGCTCTTAGGGTGGTTTTTAAGGCTTGCCGCACCCGGCTTTGCGCTTGTTCTGGCGCTCGTGGTTTGGGGGCGGCCGCAGGTATCGGCCCAAGCCCTTGCGGCGGTAGAGACGCTGAACCTGACCTCGGTCCGAGATCCCGGCGATGGCACGCGCGGCTTGCGCGCTGAGCTCGATATTTCCGCGCCCATTTCGGTCGTTTGGGCGGTGTTGGTCGACTGCGACACGGCGGCTCAGCATGTGCCAGGCATGAAAAGCTGTAAGGTCCTCGAACAGGATCGTGGGGGCCTTTGGGATATCCGCGAACACCGGGTCAAGCTGCCTTGGTTTCCGCTGGTCCTGCGCAATGTGGTTCGGTCGGACTATGAGCCGCTGGCGAGGTTGCGCTATCAAAAGGCCCATCTGGATGGACAACGGCTCGATGGAGAGTGGCGTCTGACCCCTATCAATGGCGGCACGGCCACCCGCATTGTCTATGTCGGCTATTTGACGGGGGTTCTGCCGATCCCCGAACTGATCCTGCGCGCCTATGTTCGCGAGGGGATCGAGGCCGTGCGGTTAGAAAGTCTGAACCGGATGAGGACGCAGTTCCGCTAAGGCGAGGTCGATGGGATTAGAGCGGAAGGTGCGTCTACCAATATTGGGCCATGATCTCGCTGGCCCAATCAGGCTCGACAATGTCTCCGCGCGGCAAAAAGCCCCTTAGGACGGGCTTGATGTCCAGAACGGGAGTGCCGTCGATGGCGTCTAGCCCCTGAACCTCTAGACAAAGACCCTTGACCTCTATGATTGTGCAAACACTGACGCCCAAGCGATTGGGACGGTTCTTGCCGCGCTGGGCAAAGATGCCGACCTTGGGCCAGTCGGTCTGTCCACGGGGGTGGCGTGCACCTGCGACGATTTTGGTCTCGGGCACGAGATTAAAATGAAAAATGATCTCGGCGTGAGAAAAGGTGCTCAGTCCCTCGAGAGCATCGGGGGCAAAGCGGGTTGGGTCCAGTTCGATCCGCGCCCTGACCGATCCCCAGTCATCGTCCGTCACCTCTGACCGGCCGCCACGAACAAATCCAATCGGGCTTAGGTCTATGGACATCAGACCTCCTCCTTGGGCGACAACAAGAAATGGCCCCTGAGCAGGGTGATGGGATTGGCCCGCGTCTCTTGCCAAGCCTCGACATGGACATTGGCGATCCTACGTCCGATCTTTCGGATCTCAGCGCGAGCATAGGTGGTCAGCGGGCGGGCTGGGCGCAGATATTCCACCGAAATGTCGATGGGCCTAGGCTGACGGGTTAGGCCCTGCATGATCGAGATCTGGGCCAGCGCCGTCATTTCCATAAAGGCCCCCAGAACCCCGCCATGGATCGCCGGAAGGGTCGGGTTACCAATAAGGTGGGGGGCAAAGGGCAAGATGGCGGTCATCTCATCGCCCGCTAGCTCTGCGCTCATGCCCAGATAGCGCGCATAGGGAATGCGGCCGAGGAGGGCATCCAACTGATCAGAGGTGTCGCTCATGTCGCGCTCCCCTGACCAGAAGTGGCCTCTGGCGGATGGCCGGGGCCGCGACGCCCTGAATCCGAATTAATCATGAAGGCGGCCTGAGCCGTGGCCACAGGATCGTCCTTATCCTTGTCCCATGCGCTGGCCCGAACAAAGGCAATGGAGCGGGTGACCTTATAGCAGTGGGCTTCGGCAAAGACGCCAAGGCCCGGTTCGGCGGCCCGCATATAGTCAATGCGCAGGTCGAGGGTCGCGATGGGGGTCATGAAGTCGATGGCCATCATCACCGCGTGGCCGCAAACATGGTCGAGCAGGGCCGTGACCGCACCGCCTGCAATGACGCCTGAATCCGGATCACCGACCAGATCGTCGCGAAAGGGCAGTTTAAGCGTCGCTAAGGCCTTTTCGGACGACACAAATTCAAAGCCGAGGGCTTGGGCGTGGGGCGACCAATCAAAGCGGCCGCGTTCACTGGGCTTGGGAAAGTCTGTCTTATTGCTCATAGGATAAATCTACAGGCTCAGCGGCGCGGAGCAAGCCGTTCTGTCCTGACGGCTTGGGCTTGCTAATTTTCGTGGATGGTACAACTCTAGGCCTATGAAAAAGCTCTCTCTCGCTGCGGCGCTCTTCACCCTTTGTTTCGGCCTTTTGGTTGGGGGCAGGGGCCATGCTGCTCCCGCGACCGAAACCGCCATATTCGCAGGCGGCTGTTTCTGGTGCGTCGAGCACGACATGGACGCCATTCCGGGCGTGATATCAGTGGAGTCTGGCTATACAGGCGGCAAGGAACCCAACCCGACCTATGAGCAGGTGTCCTCTGAGACCACCGGTCATTACGAAGGCGTCAAGGTCACCTTTGATCCGAGCAAGATCAGCTATGGCCAGTTGGTCGACCGGTTCTGGCGGCTGATTGATCCGACCGATGGCGGCGGGCAGTTCTGCGACCGGGGCCCATCCTATCGTACGGCCCTATTCGTCAAGGATGCGGCTCAACGCAGGGCCGCAGAGGCCTCTCTGGCCCGCATCCAAGCCGGTCCACTCAAGGGCCGTGTCGTGACTCCGATTCGCGATGCGGGAATCTTCTGGCGCGCAGAGGGCTATCATCAGGACTATGCCGAGAAGAATCCCCTCCGTTACAATGTCTATCGGCAGGGTTGCGGGCGGGACGCACGGCTGAGGGCGGTGTGGGGCGCGGCAGCCGCTTCCAAGTGATTGAAAAGTGCTGAAATGCTGCTCAATAAGGGCAAAAATGTCACGCTGAGTGACGTTTGATCGCTTTGCGACTTCATTGTCATTAATCCGTCATTGATAATTATCAGATGGGGGCTACACGCCTGCTGTGATGCGACGGCTTTTTGACTGACGTCGCGCTTGGGCATGATCAGGGGAACTTTCATGACATCGACTAACGCGTTGCGCATCCGTGCAGCTATCGCCGTGCCGGTTTTGGTCGGCAGCCTATTCGCTTATTCCGCCGCCTTTGCGCAGTCCACCGGGACCCAGGCCGCTGAAGTTCAAGAACTGGTGGTCAAGGGCCAGCGCGGTCCTAAGGTCGTCGGGCAAGTGATCGCCGAAAGCGCCGCCAAGTCGCGCTCTTCGATCAACCAAGAATTCATCGCCACCCAGATCCCCGGCCAGACCGTTCTGGACGCGATCAACCTGCTTCCCGGTGTCAACTTCACCAACAATGATGCCTACGGCTCGGCTGGTGGTGACATCACCCTGCGCGGCTTCGACTCCCAGCGCATCGCCCTGTTGCAAGACGGCGTTCCGTTGAACGACACGGGTAACTACTCGATCTATTCGAACCAGCAGCTGGATTCCGAACTGATCGAGCGCGTGACCGTCAACCTCGGCACCACCGACGTCGACAGCCCAACCGCAGCCGCAGCCGGTGGCACGATCAACTACGTCTCGGCCAAGCCGAAGCAAGATATGGGCGCGGCCATCACCCTTCAGGGCGGTACCGAAAACTTCCGCCGCGTCTTTGCGCGCGTTGACACCGGCGCTGTTGGCCCCTTCGGCACGACGGCTTACTTCTCCGCCGCCAAGGCGACCAATGATCTGTTCGTGGGCCCCGGCGGCATCGACAAGATGCAGGTCAATGGACGCGTCTATCAAGAGCTGAGCAAC
>JBEGOG010000027.1:0-10190 GCA_041182125.1 Pseudomonadota bacterium | reverse complement strand
CCGCGAACTATAGTAGCTGGTCAAGAGAGGGTGCCTTTCCCCTTGAGCCCCCACGCCCCTCAGCCTAAGCCTTAGACCGAGCGAGCGGAGTTTCGCCGATGAGGGGGCTTCTATGACCGACTATCTGGCCATCGCGCAGCAGGCGGCGCGGTTTATTGATGCGCACCAGATTGAGGGGCGGGCCAAGTGGCGGCGGGCGGATCGGGGCTCGGGCTCGGACTACAGCCTCTATCACGGCTCGTCGGGCATTATCCTGTTGTTGCTGGAGCTTCATGCTGCGACCGGCGATCCGGCGGCTCTGGCCAAGGCCATTGCGGCGGGCGAAGAGGTGGCCACCCATCTGGGGCGGGTCGATCATCTGTCGGTCAGTGTGTCGCGCGGTTGGCCGGGTTATGCATTTGCCATGAGCGAGTTGGCGCGGGCCAGTGGGCGGGACGATTTTCGCGCCCTGGCCGGTCAGTGCCTCGAGCATCTGCGGGCACAGGCCAGCGATCTGGGCGCCGGGATCGGCTGGATCGAGCCCATGCCCTTTTCGGACATTACCGGCTTTACCGGTGACCGCGAGATCTATGACCAGTCGGTCGGTGCGGCGGGGGCGGGGCTGGTCCTGCTCTATGGCCATAGGCACGGCCTTCACCCTAAGGCGCTGGATTGGGCGGTGGCCTGCGCGGACCGGTTGCTCGAGGTGGCTGAGCCTACGGCGGATGGTCTGCGCTGGCTGATGATGGCCGACATGCCCTTTGCCTTTACCGCCCCCAATTTCGCCCATGGCGGCGCGGGGGTTGGCTATTTTCTGCTCGAGGTCTACCGGGCCACGGGCGACGCGCGCTATCTGGAGGCGGCCAAATCGGCGGCCCGCTATGTCCAGAGCAGCGCCAGCACGGTGGGCGACGGGCGGCTGGTCTGTCACACCGAAGAGGCGCGCAACCCGATCTTCTATCTGGGGGCCTGTCATGGTCCCGCCGGGACCGGGCGACTGTTCCTTGAGCTCTGTGACGTGACGGGTGAGGCCGAGTGGCTGGATGAGGCGCGGGCTCTTACACGGGGCATGCTCGCGCTGGGGGCGCCGGAGGCCCGGTCAAAGGGGCTGTGGGCCAACCATAGCCAGTGCTGCGGCGATGCGGGTGTGGGCGAGTTCGCGCTTTTGATGGCTAGCCGTACCGGCGACGAGGCCTATCTGTCGCTGGCCAAGCGCTGCGCCGACGTGATCGTGGCCAATAGCCGCCTTGAGGGCGACCGCCGAAGCTGGATCCAGGCCGAACACCGCGACCGCCCCGACTTTCTAGAGGCCCAGACCGGCTATATGCAGGGCGCGGCAGGCATTGCCAGCTTCCTCGTTCATCTCGCCACCACCCTCAAGGGCCAGCCGGTTAAGCTCGCCCTGCCAGACTGGCCGCAGGTGGGGTAGGGGGCCTGGAGGCCCAGTCTCTATGGACATCCTTGCTCGATGGTGGTCGGCTCCTTAGGATGGATTCAATCGTTGTGACCAGAACAGACAAAAGATGGGGATGAACCCCATTGGGGAGTGAAGCGTGAACAGATCGGCTGCGGCGGAGCAGGACGGCCACATTGTGGGGTTCGGATCTCAGCCCTATCGCTTCTATGTGATCAATATTCTGTTGCTGGTCTATATTCTCAACTTTGTAGATCGAGGCCTGTTGTCTGTGGTGGCCCCGCAGATGAAGCCAGAGCTGGGTATTTCCGATACGGCCTTTGGGTTGCTGACCGGGTTTGGGTTTGCGCTACTCTATACGGTGATCGGCATTCCGCTCGCGCAGTTCGCGGAGACGCGGCACCGGGTCTGGATCATGTCGGTCTGTGTTGGCCTTTGGTCCTTGGCCACAGCGCTTTGCGGTCTGTCGCGTGAGGTGACACTGGGGGGCATCACGATTGGTGCCTTTTGGGTGCTGCTCACCTGCCGCGTGGCGGTTGGCATTGGGGAGGCAGGCTGTACGCCGCCGGCCAATTCTCTGATTGCCGACTATTATCCCGCCAACAAACGATCAACGGCCTTGGGCTATTACGCCATGGGCGTCACCTTGGGCGGGGCCTTGGCCAATCTGGTCGGGGGACCGATCACGGACGCCTTCGGATGGCGTACCGCGTTCTTTGTCATTGGTGCGCCGGGCGTGCTGGTGGCGGTCCTATTGAAAATGACGGTAAAGGAGCCGCCGCGCGGCTATACCGATCCGCCCGGTACGGTGCGCAGTGCCCGGCCTAGCTTTAAGCTGGCCTTGGCTGAATTGGCGACCAAGACCTCCTTCTGGACCATGTGCGCAGGGGCAACCATCGCCGCCTTCTGTGGCTATGGGATCAGCTCGTTCCAGTCGCTGTTCATCAACCGAAGCTTTGGCCTTTCGGCCGGTGAAGCGGCCTTGCTGATCAATACACCCGTCGCCCTGTCGTCTGCGGTCGGCACGGTGGCGATGGGCTGGATGGCCGAGCGCATGTCCAAGAAATACCCCAACGCTATTGCTTGGATGACAGCCATCGGTCTGACCCTCAGCGTGCCGTTCTATCTCTTGGCCTTTTCCACCTCCAACCTGACCGTCTGTCTGGTGGCCCTGTGTCTGGGCGGGGCGATCAAGTATGGCTATCTGGCCGCGCAATATACGATCGGGCAGGGCGTTGTTTCGGCACAGGTCCGGGCCGTCTCGACGGCGGTGATGTTGTTCCTCGTCAATCTGCTGGGCTATGGCTTTGGCCCGCTATTCATCGGCTGGCTCAGTGACTACCTGTTTAAGCTACAGGTGACGGATTTGGGCGCGGCCGAACTGACCCGCAAGATGTGCGAAGGGGCGGCAAAGACCGCCCTGTCTGCCATGGAGCAGGGGGTCTGCGCCGCCGCCCACCCGGAAAGCCTGCAGAACTCGATGCTCATCACATCGACCTTCTATGCCCTGGCCGGGTTCTTCTTCCTGCTCACCTGCCGCTGGCTTCGCCGAGACATGGTCGCGGGCGTCGTCAAGGCCGCCTAGGGCCCTGTCAGGGCCCGGGTCGAGACGGCCGCCTTTTTCACCGCTGCTGGGGTGAAATAGAGGTCGTCCCAGCCCTTTTGCGAATAGAGCCGTGTCTGGTCGGCGGCGTGGGGCGATGTTGGGTTGGTGGACTGGGAATAGGCCAGTACCCCCTGGCTCATGGGTCCCTTGTCGGTGAACTCGACCGCCATGATCCAGCTGGAACCGTGACGGATCTTGGTCCAGCCCTTTTCGGCCTTGAGGTCGACGGGCGTGATGACGTTGAAGATCCCCTCAGGTCCGGGCCCGCCATGGATGGGGATGCGCTCACCGCCTGCGCGGGGCTCGTTCTGAATCTGGCCGAGGGTGGCGTTCATCGGGATGTTGAGCGCGCGCAGTTGCTTGACGCTGTCGACCAGCGCGGCCAGCACCTTGGGACTGTCGACATCCAGGCTGTTGGGCGTATTGACCGGATCGGCAGGATCGAAAGGCACCTTAAAGACCAAACCGTTCTTTTCGACAAAGAGCCGGAAGATGTGCGCGCCGCGACTGTCGAGATTGACCTTGAGGTCCCACGCAGCCAAGGCGTCGCAGGCCTCGCTCAGGTCCGGCTGAGGTCCAGCGGCTTCCTTACGGCACAGGGCCACCAGAGGATCGCGCGTCATTTCTGCGCCCAGATTGCGGTTGCCGAACAGAACCGCTTCCACGGATTTCAAATCAAACTTTGGGGCCCCAAGCCCGTCCTGTCCGCTCAGACGATCATCGATCTGTTTGAGGGCTAGGCGGGTGCGCAAGGACCGCGTGGTCGCCTCTTCGCCAAAGATCCGGCCATATCCGGCCAAGGGCTGTTTGGGGTTGGACAGCCAGTAGCTGTCGTTTGAGTTACTCAGATGGTCATGGCGAAAGATCTTGGGCAGGGCAGAGGCGGGATAGATACCGGTGGTGACCGCCTTGGGATCGCTATCCCAATCGCAGTCCGAGCGCGAGCCATCGAGCACCGGGACACGGGTATCTTTCCACGCCTTGCGCGCCAAGTCCGAGGCTGAGCAGGCCTGCGCCTTCGCGTCGGTGACATAGGGCAGGGGGCCGATGTCGCCATAGAAGGCTTCGCCGCCCCTATCCACGGCGGTGGTGTTGAAACCGGCCGCTTGATACTGGCTCAAGGCTGCAGCCAATTGCCGAACATTGCGCGCTTGGAACATGGTCAAATACTGGTCGATGCTGCGCAGGCCCACGGGGGCATCACGCACCGCATAGGCGCGCCCAGCCGTCCAAGGGTTGATCAGGCTCTCGACCATCGGCCCGTAGCGGGTGTCGTAGAGCGTGCGGGTTAACGGCACCAAGCCCCCATCGGTCTTGACCTGAAGGGTGACCGTCGTGCGCTCCATCGGCACGGACTGGCCATCCAGCAGATAGGCCGTCGGATCCTTGGGGTCGAGGGTGAGCTCGAACAGGCCAAACCGGCGGGCGGTCGAGACCGTATGGGTCCAAGCCACCCACTGATTATGACCGATGCCGGGGAAGGGTGTGTTCTCAAGGCCTGCGCCAACAATGTTCAGCTTGCCCGGAATGATCAGGTGCATCCGCGTGAAGCGGTTTATGCCGTCCCACGGATAGTGCGGATTGCCGAGCAGGACGCCATGGCCCGACTTGGTGACCTCGCGGCCAAGGGCATAGGCGTTGCTGCCATTTTGGCCTTCTGGAACTGGAGAGCGCTCGACCGGGGCATGGGGCGCGACAATGTCAGGAACGCCGGGAGGTGCGGCGGTGGCGACACCGGACAGCATGGTCGGGATCTGTCCGACGACCATCACCTGCCAATAGTCCCGTTCGGTATAGGTCCGCACCCAGGCCGCGCCCTTGCACCTTGCATCCGGCAGGTTGGCTATGCCGGTATCGCTCACATAGCGATTGATGCCCGCAACGAAGCCCTTGATCAGATCGCGGGCATTTTTCGAGGGCTTGAACCCGCCGGGCACATCGCCGGCCAGCTTGGCATCCAGTTGACCGGTCTTGAGCAGCCTTGCGTGATAGAGGTCGCTGACAATATTGGCATCGCGCTCGCCCGGGCCCAGATAGCGTGAGCGTTCGCCGCTGACCGTCATGATCCGCTCGGCAAAGTCACAGAAATTGTCTTCGGCGGCGGCGTAACCGGCCCCATAGCCCAGTCCGCCATAGTCCTTGGCCGTGACGTGGGGGGCGCCATAGGCGGTGCGGGTCACCTCGGCGCGATAGGTCTGATCCTTGGCGCTCGCTGCGCCAGTGATGGCCAGCGACGCAATCAGGGCCCCAAGGCTCAGTTGGCGGATGTGCATGTGTTTCCCCTCAGATGCTGGTCACTTTTCGCCTCGGCGAGATCCGGTCGGTCCAGCTTTTGATCCACTATTCGGCGCTTTTGCATCCTCGTCTAGGGGCGCGTCTCAGTGCGGTTGAGTTATGGACCATCTTGGGACGTTGACAGCAGATCGGTTCGTCAGAACAGTCTCATAAAGCGTTTGAGGGGGCGTCCCGCTGAAGCGATTGCCGTAAGGGCCGGAACAGGAGTACCTAAGTCATGCGGCCCAAAGTTCCGCTCTATCTGGGCTATTCGGCAGACGACCTCGCCCACAGTCCCTATGCCGCGTTCTTTCGTCCGGCGATGGAGCCTCTGTCAGAAAGCGTCAGGGCTGCGCTGTTGAACGGCGCTGTGGCACCCGAATTGATGCCGTCGCTCGCCGATGCGGGCGAGCTTCAATCCGGCACCGACTGGACCTTTGAGACGGCCTACACACTCTGTCCGGATGGTGAGGCGAGGGTCTTTGTCCATACGCCCATGCCGGGCGTCACCCCGGCCATGTGGGATTGGTGGTTTGGTTGGCACGGCGATGAGGCGCAAAAATACAAGCTCTGGCACCCTCAGGCCCATGTCCATGCCGCTTGGGATGACGGGCAGGGCGATCTTGGCCACTATGTCGGGCGCACGTCGCGGGTTGTCGAATATGTCGGGTCCACCCGCATGGCCTTGACCATATGCTTTGTTCCGCCACGGGAAATGGGACTGGACGAGGACCAGCTTAAGGTCGCGGGCGAGGTGGCCATCTGCGCGCGCGTAGCCCTGGCCGACGGTCCGGTCGAGACCGGTTGGCTGATCCATCATCTGCGCCCCACCGCAGACGGCTGTGAGATGCGCTCGCGGTTCTGGCTCGGCGGCGGTAATGTCAGGCCCAAAGGCCTCTCGGGCAAGATCGGCCGCTTGCTCGGAGGCCTAGCCGCCCGCTTCGCGCCGATCAAAGAACAGCAAGCATCGGCATTGCTGATCCACTGCGCACAAGAGATGCGTCATCTGGCGACCATCTTGCCAAAGTTGAATCGAACTTTTTTCAAATCTCAAAGTTGAAATAAGGCGCAAATTACAACTTTAATTAATTAAAAAATTCAGTTATACCTTAAATAATAAATCGGTTACACTTTGGGTTGGGCTTTTTCAGCAACCCGTTGATCATTCCATATTGTTTAGACTCGTAATGATTGCTAGCGCTCTGGCCATTATTGGCGAGGTGTATCGATGGTTTGGTTGGTAAGAGCAGCAACAGTTTCCGAGCTCTTCAACCTCCAAAGGTTTTTCAGGGTCTTAGTCCCTTTGGCCTGCCTACTCATCGCCCCTTCGATTGCGAAGGCCGAGAAGGCCTATGTGGTCAACCTGAACAGTGCCTCCGTCTCCGTGGTCAATACGGCAAACAATGCCATCCTCACGACGATTGGTGTTGTCAACGCAAGCCGCATCGCCGCCACCCCTAGCGGCACCAAGGTCTATGTCAGCCAGCCCTCCTCCAACAGCGTAACGGCGATCGACACGGCTTCCGATACGATTATTCGATCCGTGGCAGTTGGACTTGATCCCCGGGGGTTGTCCGCTACGCCCGACGGTGCGCGTGTCTATGTGGCCAACAGTTTGGCCAATACGGTGTCGGTTATTGATACAGCCACCGACGCCGTTGTCGGTGCGCCAATAACCGTTGGAGCAGGCCCAAGTGACGTCGCCGTTTCTGCCGTCGGATCACGCGCCTATGTCAGCAATCAGACGGCTAATACGGTGTCTGTAATAGATACGGGCTCTGATTCAGTTATCGCGACCGTGCCGGTCGGTAATGTGCCGACCCGAATTGCCGTTTCGAGGGATGGGCAGCGTGTCTATGTGGCCAATCAGGTAGATGGCACGGTTTCGGTCATCAGCACCGCAACAAACACAGTGATTGCCACGGTTTCCGTTGGAACCAGTCCTCGCAGCCCTGCTGTGACTCCCGATGGGTCGAAGGTCTTTGTTGCCAATGCGGTCAGCGACACCGTGTCAGTGATTGATACGGCGACAAATACCGTTTCTGCAACCGTTACCCTTGTGCTTGGAAGCTCGCCCAGGGGTGTCGCCATCACGTCTGATGGCTTGAAAGCCTATGTGACCAATACGTCAGGCAATACGCTGTCGGTGATCAACACCTCGACGAACACGGTGAGCGCGACCGTCACCGGCTTCTCTGGCCCCGTGGCGATCGCCTTCGCGCCCTTCATCACCCCCGTTCCAACCCTCGGCCAATGGGCGCTGATCACTCTGGGGCTGCTTCTGGGCGGGGCGGCGGTGGTCCAGCTTGGGCGCTCACGCTCGAACCCGGCCTAGTCCTCTAGCTCGGACCGCCATAGGCAGATCAGCCGGTATACGGTATTGATCGATACCAACTAATCCTAGGAGCCCTCGCGTGCTGCAGCGCTTTCGCGGCCTGATCTATATTGCCAGCTTCGCGGTGCTGACGGTGGGGGCAATGGCGCTGTTGATTGTGCCGGCGGTGGATGCGAGCTTCACACAGCCCTTCACGCGCTCGCTCGTGACTGTCTGTGCGGGGGTGATGAACCTGTTCGGGGCCAGCGTCGTTGCCAGCGGAGCCGTCTTGGCCTTCGCCCATGCGTCCGGTGCCGTTTTGGTGTCGAGCGGATGCAACGGGGTTGAGGTCTGTATCCTGTTTGCCGCCGCCCTTGCACCCTTTCCGGCCCCGATCGCGGCACGGGTGGTTGGGGTGGTTGTCGGTGTGGCGGTGATCCAGCTCTTGAACCTAGTGCGGATCATCAGCTTGCTGGTTCTGGCAAGGTACGCCCAAAATCTGTTCGACTTTTTCCACCTGTTCTTTTGGGACGCCTTCATCATGCTCGACGCCGTCGTCCTGTTCCTCGGATGGCACCATTGGCAGGCCAAGCGTTGGCCGATGAGGGGGCCGGCGGATCCAGAGGCTTCGATATGAGCCTGAGGGCCCATCTTGCCACCCCGCGCGGCCGGTTTTTGTCGAGCGCCCTAACCGCGCTCGTGCCTTTGCTCGTGGTCTGGTGGGTGGGGGCCGGGCTGATGATCGACCTTTTGCGGCCCGGTGCCAGTTGGCTGGCGGGGCAACTCCAGCTGGCCCAGTCCATCTCATCGACCCCCACGCATGATTGGCACGTCGAAACCGGTCTTGATCGCGCCTCGGGCAGCCAGGTTGGCGCGGTTTTGATTGTGCTGGGTGTGGGAGAATTGCGCCGCCTGCTGCTCGGCTTTCCCCTGTTCTTAGCCTTGATCCTCGCTGTGCCGCGCGATCGGCCGATGCGCACGACCTTGATCGGTTGCGCTGTGCTGGTCGTAGTCTTTTGGTTTTCAGCCTGTAGCCTGATCTTCAATAGTGTCGCCGTGATCGTCAATCACCGCGCGTCGCTGATCATGGACACGGTCCCGCCGCCGCCCTTTACGGTCACCCAGCCCGCTATGAGCGATGGGGCCTTCTTCCTTGCTGGGCTTGCAATGTATATCGCCATGCAGGTTCTGCCGCTTGCCCTGCCCATCGGCCTGTGGGCGGGGATGAACCGGTCTGGACGGGCGGTACTGATGGCGAGGAACGTCGAGGGCTCAGCCGTGGAAGACGATGCGAACACAGACGCTTCCTAGCCACCGTCCCAACCCAAGCCCTCCCGCTATTGCCTCTACGAACCTTTAGGATTGTGACAGTGGTCGTCGCCTGTCTTTCGATTGTGGTCACAGACGCGCCTGTCGGCGTCTCCCGAATGGACCGCTGCGGGACGTGCTGCAGCAGATAAGGCCAGAATGTTCGCGCTCAGAGGCGCTATCTCAAGATCTGCTTTCGACCCTTTCATCTCACAGTTCTATAGCGCGGTTCTGTGATCTGGCTTGGCCGCGCAACCGGCTGCGGGAGCAGGGGCGGGCATTGTTAGGCGTTCAAACCGGCCAGTCACTTCTGATCAGAAGCGAGATTTGGGCAGAGGGCCGCAATGCCCTTGGCGGTTGCCGAAAACAGAAAATACAGGGTTCGAAAGTGAGGCGATGATCGCCCTAAGGCTTTGGTTCCTCAGCTGTGCATAGCGCGAGATAGAGTGTTACGGCCACCACGGGAACGACGTACCAGTTGAGCGCGGCTCCGGGCGCGGTAGCCAGCGTCGAGATGGGCTTTAGGTGGCCCGAGAGCCCACGCAGGAAGGGTTCTAGGAGCAGCACGCTCAGGATGAAGGGGATGAGCCCGCGGTACCGAAGCAGCAGAACCCACAGGGCCCCCACGAGCAGCAACTGGCTCGCGCCCCACTGGCCGAAGATGGCGACGATGTTGTTGCCCCCCTCAACGCTTGTGTCGATCGTGGCGATACTATGGGCTCCGCCGTCTGGCGAGAACAGATGGACCAGACTTCGGATCGTAATCACAACCAGAAGGGCCGTCGTGATCCAGCGCGCAATGGCTGGGCCGTCGTAACGGGTCGGATCAGACGGAAGCAGGCCCGCCGGGCGCGGCGTCCATGACGTCGGAAACAAAGTGCTCATGAATGGTCCTCTCGGCGATCGCGTCGCCTTCCGTTGCGCTGATAGCGGAAGGTCCAACCCTTTCGACCGCCCTTACTGACCGACAGATACAGGCCGTTACTGTTGGCATACATGCCAGTTTTGGCGTTGGTTATCCTGAGACTTGTGACCATTGCGAACGATCCCACCACCTCACCCACTATTTTTGGGATACTTTTCGGCGATCGTCTAGACGCTTCGATAAGAGATCTTCACTCTGATCGATACTAACGTAATGTTTTTTATATGAAAACTGGCCTTTTAAATGGCTTCAGTGGTCAATGGTGAGGGTTGGGGTGGCGGAGACGGTGGGATTCGAACCCACGGTACCCTTTTGGGGTACGCTCATTTAGCAAACGAGTCCCTTCGGCCTCTCGGGCACGTCTCCGTTG
>JBEGOG010000026.1:0-11890 GCA_041182125.1 Pseudomonadota bacterium | reverse complement strand
AATCGATCTTCAGACCCGGTGGGATCCAGCTCAGTTTCCGGCCCGCACGGCCTTGACGATTTTTTCTGCGGCGTCCGACAGGTCGTTCGCTGCGATGACGTTTAGGCCGCTCTCATTGATGATCTGCTTGCCGAGGGCGACATTGGTGCCCTCCAAACGAACCACCAGAGGCACCTTCAGGCCGACTTCCTTGACTGCAGCCACCACGCCCTCGGCGATGATGTCACAGCGCATGATGCCGCCGAAGATATTGACCAAGATCCCCTTCACCGCCGGATCGGAGGTGATGATCTTAAAGGCTGCCGTAACCTTTTCCTTGGAAGCGCCGCCGCCAACGTCGAGGAAGTTGGCAGGCTCAGCCCCATAGAGCTTGATGATGTCCATGGTCGCCATGGCCAGACCCGCGCCATTGACCATGCAGCCAATTTCGCCGTCGAGCGTGATGTAGGACAGGTCGTACTTGGAGGCCTCGATCTCTTTTTCGTCTTCTTCGGTCATGTCGCGAAGCTCGCGCATTTCCGGCTGACGATAGAGGGCGTTGCTGTCGAAGGAGATCTTGGCGTCCAGGACGCGAAGCTGGTCGTCAGCGGTGACGATCAACGGGTTGATTTCCAGCATCTCCATGTCGCGCTCGACAAAGGCCTTATAGAGCGAAGGCAGGAGGGTCTGGATCTGCTTGGCGGCTGCGCCGGTCAGACCCAAGGATGCGGCCAAGGTCCGCGCATGGTGCGGGAAGACGCCGGTCGCTGGGTCGATCGAGAAGGCCATGATCTTTTCAGGCGTGTGGGCTGCCACCTCTTCAATGTCCATGCCGCCCTCGGTCGAGGCGACGACGGACACGCGCGAGGTGACCCGGTCGACGAGCAAGGACAGATAGAGTTCGCGAGCAATGGCCGCGCCCTCTTCGACATAGAGGCGGCGAACCAAACGCCCGGCTGGACCGGTCTGATGGGTGACCAGCGTCATGCCCAGCATGCGGGTCGCCTCTTCGCGAACGGCCTCGATCGACTTGACGACCTTTACGCCGCCGCCCTTGCCACGGCCACCGGCGTGGATCTGAGCCTTGACGACCCAGACAGGACCGCCGAGGGCTTCAGCACCCTTAACGGCCTCATCGACCGTAAAGCGTAAAGGCGGCAAAGCCGCGTGGAACAGGAACGCCGAACTCTTTGAGGACGGCCTTGGCTTGATGCTCGTGAATGTTCATGAGGTCCGGTCGCGGCTAGAATATCGCGGAAAACACAGCACCAAACACAGGTTCGGCACCAATCTTGAACCGCGTTATAGAGATGGCTAACCGCAGGCGCAACCAAACAGGCCAAGGAAAACACGGTTTGCGGCGAATTTGTTCTTTATCCGACGCGACATGGGCAGTGGGATTTTGCGTCATTGTGCCAACCGCCAGAACAGACGCCTAGCATTAGGACGTGAACGCCCCCTTCTGGCCAGATCGGCGGTAGCCTAGAGGAAATTCAACCCCTTGAAGACTTGGAGGCAAGTCACCGCCAGACCAAGGCCTTCCGACCTAACCCATGATCACGCGCCACATTAACCGGCCCGGGAGAAAGGTGAAGGCACCGGCTATGACCATGCCGCCGAGAAACATGCCAGTCATGGCGCGCTGGTGCACCAGAACCTTATGGCGGCGCGCCGCAAAGACCCCGAGGGGCAGCGTGAGGAGCGTATAACCGGACAGCAGATGGATCCATGAATAGGCATCTCCATTCAGACCCGTCATGAACAGGGAGGATGCCGCCACGGTCGTCATGAAGATCACCCAAATCCAACCCAACGTCCGATGCGGCAAGGTGCCCTTAGGCGCAGCAAAGAGCACGAGCCCCAAGCAAAAGGCTAAAAGGGCGGCACCAACATGAACCTGAACCTTGAGAGGCTGGGCGGCCAAGAGGTCCAACCTTGGACGGTGTAATCCGATGGACTGAGGAAGGCCAATCACGGCCGCAACAACCACAAACAGGGCCAATAGGCCGAGACTCAAGACGAGGGGGGGGATGCGGCGCTTGCCTGCTTCAACGATCATGTTAGGTCCTCAGTGATTAAACTGTCGCCACCATCCTAAGAGGCCCGACCCGCCGGTGCAGCCCGATCTTCGCCAATCACCACCGCCTCTTCGCCAACGAAATGGCACCGCCATTGGCGCTTCGTCAACGGCAGGGCTGTTGATGCGCAACGCGCGAGGACTGGGCATCGGAGCCATCGCGGCCCTGTTTCTTTCCTTTTCCGGAGCCTTTGGGACCGACGGCACCCCCGTTGCCCTACGCCTAGCCTATTGGGCGGGACTGATGATCGGCGGCAGCGCGATGGGAGCCGTGACCATCAGTCTGATTCAAAGATTTGAAATCCTCGAAACCCGCCCTTGGCTTCAAGGCCTGTTGATCGTGGCGATCATTACAGGGCCGATTGACCTGATGGTCTTTTACGCATCCTCAACCCTGCTCAGCGAGCCGAGTCAAACATTGACGCCTTTGACTTACCTGCCACAGGTTCTGATCATCACGATCGCCATGACGGTGCTGAACTATGCGACCGAACAGCGTCAGCAAACCACCTCATCGCCTAAAGGGCGCACCGAGACAGTTCGGTTTCTCGGCCGTTTTCCACCCAAGCTGAAGGGCGCGACCCTGCTGGCGGTCGAGGCCGAGGACCATTATCTGCGCCTTCATACCGACCGGGGATCAGATCTCATCCTGATGCGCTTGGCCGATGCCATTGGCGAGCTTGAGGGCATTGAAGGCGCGCGAACGCACCGCTCTTGGTGGGTCGCCAAGTCGGGGATTGTCGAAGCGGCGCGCGGTGACGGCCGCGCCACCTTGACCCTAAAGGACGGGACAAGGGTGCCGGTTAGCCGCAGCTACGCTGCGGGCCTACGAGACGCCGGCTGGTTCTAGCCCGCGACCTGAACCTTAATTGGAGGGGCCCCTAATTGGAGGGTGCCCTAACCGGCGGGGGCTGCGACCCCCGCCGTAGGTACGCTTACTGCTTAATAATGCCCTATCGGAACAGGCCGAGAAGGGCGGAGGTAGACTGATTGGCGATAGACAGGGCCTGAACACCCAGCTGCTGCCGCGTTTGCAACGACTGGAGCTTGGCACTTTCCTTGGCCAGGTCGGCATCGACAAGGTTGCCCACGCCATTATCCAAGGTGTCTTGAAGTTTCATAATGAAGGACAGATGCAGATCGAGCGCCTTCGAGCCCGTACCCATCTTGGCCAAGGCGGTACTCACCTTGCCAATAGCGGTATTGACCGTCGCAATCATCGCCTGAGCCGTACCCGCCGAGGTGGGAGCGAGCGAAGATGTGCTGGTAATGCCGGTGAGATTTGCACTTCCCAAGCCTAGCGATTGCGCTGCAACCGTAATCTTGCTGGTACCCGCCGCATTGGCGAGGGCTGCTAGGGCGCTGCCCCCTGTTTTAATCATATTGGTGCCGTTGAAGTCGGCATTGGCCACGGTCTTGGACAATTGATCGCGCAGAGCCTTAAAGTCTTCATTCAGAGCCGAGCGGCCTGCCGTGTCAAGGGTCGTATCTGACGCCGCAAGCGCCTTCTCCTTCATCTGCACGAGCAGATCCGACACCGAGCTACCGGCAGCGAGCGCAACATCAAGAGTCGATTGCCCACGCTGTAGAGAATCTTTCACGGCATTGAGAGAGGTCGAGGTGGCCCGCATAGACTGGGCGATGGCCCAGGTGGAGCCATTGTCTTTCGCACTATCGACCTTACGTCCGGTCGAAATCCGCTGTTGTGCAATACTAAGTTCCGCCCCTGTTACGTTCAGATTCTGAAGCGCAATCATGGCGTCACGGTTCGTATTAACGCTGTATAGCGCCATACTAAAACTCCTTCTTCGAGTTAGCCGGTTCCATTTTGGTACCGGGGGCATTTTGCCCATCGCCAGACCAGAGGTTCTGACAGACGATATCTACTATTATTGAAAAAGGTTGTCAGTAGTTTAATAGGTTAGAAATATAAAAACGCGCTCTGGGCGTCTAATGTCGGAACACGCGCACGCCCGTGAAGACCATTGCGATGCCTGCCGCATCGGCCGCAGCAATGACCTCATCATCGCGAATCGATCCGCCCGGTTGAATCACCGCCGTCGCCCCCGCCTCGATGGCTTGGATTAGGCCGTCGGCAAAGGGGAAGAAGGCATCGGAGGCGCAAGCGGAATTGTGAGCCAAGGACTGAGGCAAGCCCGCCATCTCTGCGGCTTCACCGGCACGCAAGGCGGCGATACGCGCTGAATCCTTGCGGTTCATCTGCCCCGCGCCGATCCCAGCGGTCTGGCCATCCTTAGCGAAGATCACAGCATTGGACTTGACGTGCTTGGCCACGGTGAAGGCAAAGACCATGTCCTTGATTTCCTGCTCGGTCGGCGCGCGCTTGGTCACTACGGTCAGGTCTGCCGCCGTCAGGCGCGCATCATCACGGCTCTGAACCAAGAACCCGCCCGCGACGGACTTAAATGTATCGCCCTTCGCCTTGGGGTCGGGCAGACCACCGGTGACCAGAAGCCGAAGGTTCTTTTTAGACGCGAAAAGAGCAATGGCCGCGTCGTCAGCCTCAGGGGCGATGACCACCTCTGTGAAAATCTTGACGATCTCTTCGGCTGCCGCCAGGTCGAGGCGGCGATTGACCGCGACAATGCCGCCAAAGGCGGACACGGGGTCACACTGAAGGGCCTTCAAATAGGCGGTCTTCAGATCTCCGGCCACGGCCACGCCGCAAGGATTGGCATGTTTGATAATCGCGACAGCCGCCCCGTCGGCAGGGTCAAACTCTGCGACAAGCTCAAAGGCAGCGTCAGTGTCATTGATATTGTTGTAGCTCAGTTCCTTACCCTGCAATTGCTTGGCGGTCGCAACGCCTGTGCGCGGGTTAGAGAAGGTGTAGAAGGCGGCGGATTGATGCGGGTTCTCACCGTAACGCGTGGTCTGGGCCAGAGATCCGGCGATCACCTTGCGCTGCGGGCTCGCCTGTCCCAGTTGCTCGGCAAACCAGCTTGAGATGGCGGCATCGTAGGCGGCTGTGCGCGCATAGGCACGGGCGGCCAAGGTCTTGCGCAGATCCAGTCCCGTGCTGCCATCGGCCTGCAGGGCGGCAATGACCTCGGCCATATCCTGAGGTGCGGTGCAGACACAGACATAGCCGTGATTCTTAGCGGCAGACCGGATCAT
Source organism: Pseudomonadota bacterium (assembly GCA_041182125.1). Taxonomy (GTDB): domain Bacteria; phylum Pseudomonadota; class Alphaproteobacteria; order Caulobacterales; family Caulobacteraceae; genus CAISGS01. The sequence continues at coordinate 6,696 of JBEGOG010000026.1, read as the reverse complement.
GGCCGGGCCACCAATGTCGATATTTTCGATACAGGTGGCAAAGTCGCCGCCCCCCGCGACGGTGGCCTCAAAGGGGTAGAGATTAACATAGAGCAGGTCGATACCGCCGATACCGTGGTCCGCCATGGCCTTGGCATGCTCTGGCGCATCGCGCACACCGAGCAGTCCGCCGTGGACGACCGGATGCAACGTCTTGACGCGGCCATCCATCATTTCGGCAAAACCGGTCAGTTCGGAAACATCTTTCACCGGCAAACCCGCCGCCGCGATCGCCGCACGCGTTCCGCCGGTCGAGACCAGCTCAACCCCGAGGGCCGACAGGGCCGTCGCGGCCTCGATCAATCCGGTCTTGTCCGACACGGACAGGAGAGCACGGCGAATCTTGGCGCGGTCGGGTGCGGCGGGATAGGCTGGAGCGGACATGACGGGGGCCTTCGGTCAGGGGCGGATCACTGCGCGCCTGCTAGCACGGACGCAGCCCAGAATGAACCCTAAGACTATGTCTATCGCGGATCCGGGTGGAACCCAGGCTCCAGACCCATCAGGCCCGTGATAACGGCCTGCTCATTGCGCGATCGGGCCGCCGCCATCAGACCGTCAAAGGCCTCTTGCAGGTCAGACCATTGGGCAGGGTCTGTGCGAGCGGCCATCACACCATCGGCGAGCGTCTGCCGGACATCCTCAGCCGCGTAGAACACCTCTTCATAGAGTTTTTCACCAGGCCGCAGACCCGTATGGGCCAAGGCAATATCCTTACCGGGCCGAAGGCCATGCAGCTGGATCATGCGCCGGGCAAGATCTTCAATCCGAACCGGCTCTCCCATATCCAGCACATAGACCGCTGCAGAACCGGGCTCTTGGGGCAAGGCGGCCGCCTGCAGCACAAGGCCCGCCGCCTCTTGCACCGTCATGAAATAGCGGACCATGTCGGGATGGGTCAGGGTCACGGGGCCACCGGCTGCGATCTGGCGCTCAAAGAGGGGCACCACAGAGCCTGTGGACCCCAAAACATTGCCGAACCGCACAATGGCGGCCTTCGCCTTGCCACCAACCATCAGGGCCTGAATGGCCCGTTCCGCCGCCCGCTTGGTCGCACCCATAACGTTGGTGGGGTTAACGGCCTTGTCCGTTGAAATGAACACAAAGGCTTCGGACAGGTCTCGCGCCAGCCGCGCCACCTGCACCGCACCGCCCAAATTGGTTAGCACGGCTTCAGAGGGATTAGCCTCCATCAGCGGGACATGTTTGAGGGCCGCCGCATGGACAACAACCTGTGGCCGCTCGCGGGCGAACAGTTCGCTCAAGCGGCCCTGATCGCGCACGTCGCCAAGCTCGACGCTCCAAGGCACATCAATGCCCGATTCCGTCAGTTCTTGATCGATGGCGTAGAGATTATATTCCGAGGCATCAAACAGGATCACCCGCTCTGGCCCATAGTTGAGAATTTGCCGGGTTAGCTCTGACCCGATGGTCCCGCCCGCACCCGTCACGAGCACGCGCTTACCGGCCACCAGATCGAGGGCGCGAATCGGGTCCAGCACCCGAGGGGGGCGACCAAGAAGGTCCGCAGCCTGAACGGGGGCGAGCGCTGCGGCCCCGCCCACCATAGACCGCGCCCTTGCCACCCGAACCCCTGCCTCACCGGCAGCGGCCACAACCTGCTCTAGCAAGGCTCTGCTAGGCCGTGGATCGACGACGACGACCTGAGGCAACTGGACATCCCGCTGTGACAGGCTGCGCAGGATAAAGGTCAGTCGGCCAAGTGATCCTAAAACCGGCCGCCCATCAATGGTGCGGCCCGCTCCTCGGTTTTCAGGGGTTACCAGACCCGCAATGCGCATCGGCCGAGCGGCCCGGCGGTTCTCTCTGAGGAAATCAGCCGCCTCCTGTTCGGTACCGACAAGGACCATGGCCGGTTCCGAGCGATCTTCCAGCGAAAGGGCAGCGCGCACGTCCCCACTCGCCAAACCACTGGCCAGGACCCTGCCAAAACTGATGAACAGAACTGCAGTCCCGATCACCAACACGGGTGCCGAGCGCGGAAAATCGACCAATCGGTTGAGGAGAAAAAGCAGAGGCAGGACCAAGACACTGGCCACCGTTGAGGCTTGGGCAATGCGCCAGATATCGTTCAAGGCTGTAAAGCGCCATACCCCACGTTGGAGCTTGAAAAACGGAAACACAAAGGCGGCCACGAGGGCAAAGGCGAGGGTCGAGCCCAAGATCATAGAATAGGGCGTCGGTTTGGACTCAAACCGGTAGCGCGCCAAAAGGACCACAGCCATAGCCGCGCCCGCCATGATGAGATCATGGACCAGAATCAGCCCAGCGATCTTTCGGCCCGAGAGAAGCGGGGCCTTGAGAAAGGGATCGGGCGGTGTTGTGGTCATGCTGTCGGCTCTGCTGCAGCCAATTTCCAACGGACACGCGCCCCGCCTTGGCGGGACAAAGGACTATGGAGGACGACCTTCATACACCGTTTCGGGCGGCCATCCAGAAAGTGAAAACTGGGTTCAATAGCCACTCTGGCCGCATCATTGCGTAACCACCAACCCTTGTTCGACGGGCCCATCAGCAAGACACTCCGCCGATCGCGGGCCAAGGTGGCGCGAACCTGCGGATGCAGATGGAAATAGACTCCAACCTCAGCCTGGCGCGCGAGAACCGATCTTGGTGCGAGCGGAAAGACGTCTTCGCCGCGCATCTCGTCCAGACGCGTATCAAGAAAAAGCCGTCGTTCATGCAAGACGCCAAAGCTGTTGACCCATCCATCATGCACGGCTTCGAGCCAGACACCCGCTTCCGTTTCTCGGCGTCGACAGTCGACCATAACGGGACCGCCGTCCAATCGAACGCCCAAACGATTGGCAAAGGCACCGCGCAGAGGCCATCCGGCCGAACCCTCGCCCAAGCAGGCCGTAGACCCGCCATCACTCAAACGCCACGCCTGGCCCTGAGGCAACCGAGCGCTCCACCCACTATTGGTGATCAGGCGGTCACGGCCTGTTAAGACCTCAATGGCGAGGAGCTGCGCTGTTGCCGTTTGGCTCATGGCATCACGGGCTGGCGCGCCAGCATCCATGATCACCGTCAAGCTTTGACCCGACATCCGCTGATATCCAGAATGGAGGGCCTGTTGCGGGTCACGGGCGTTGGGATCAGTGTCCTCATGGGCCCGTGCTGCGGCCACATAGTCTGGGTGGCTTTCTTCGCCGCCTTGGAAGCAAGCCAACCGACCATCTGGCAAGGTGAAGAACCGAACCGCGGCTGTGAGCCGATCAATGGCTCTGGATATTTCGACCGGCGCGGCCAATCCGCGCTGAGACAGGGCATCGTCAAGGGTCAAGAGATCGTAAAGCAGTTCTAAGGTGGCCTCTGGTGAGCGGGTAATGTGCCCCCCGTCGCTCAAGACGCGCTTGGGCAAAAGGCCGGTAAGGATCGTCAGGCCCTTTGCCATCAATCGGTCACCGACAGGGCCACTCAGAGCGGTGCCAGCGATGGCCGCTGCGGCCGCGCGCTCCGCCGCTCTCGGATCACTTTGCGACAGACACAGGAGGTGACGCGCTTGGCGCGCCACACTGTTGCAAAGGGCGAGGGTCTCTAGCTCTGAGGCCACACCCGCCAGATGCCTGAGGTGACAGGCGAGGTTAAAGACCCGCCGATCAAGAACATCGCCGCCCCATGAAAAGCTGTTCCAAAGACCATAGGCGCGCCGCCAGTCTAGGCAGAGCTGCAAGCCATAGTCCAACCCGACGGGGCGCTCTTCCATCAGGGCGTTGAGCCACGAAAAGCGATGAAGTTCGACCGCAAAAGATCGGCTTGGGCAGGGCTTATCCCAAGGATCGCCACCGGGCCCGACCGAAAGGGTCTCGCCAGCAAGGACAAAGCGGCCTTCAAGCAAGGCTGCGGCGACGCCATTGCGGGGCGGACGCAGATCGCGTGGCGAGGCCGCAACACCTTGAACCTTCGGGCCGCCCAGACCCCAAAGATGAAACGGTGTGCCATACCAGTCGGCACTGACCAGATCGGTCGCCGTCTGCGCTACCATCTGTAGCAAAAGTTTGACCGGCCGAAGCTTGGCGGTCTTGGGGCGACGAGCGGGCAACAGGGCCACGGCGGGACCGGTCTCAGACGCCCCTTAGGGCGCGAATATTATCGGCATAGGCCGAAGGCCCGCCACGGAACACTGCAGAACCGGCAACAAGGGCCGTGGCCCCGGCCGCGATACATAGGGGTGCCGTCTGAGGCGTCACGCCGCCATCGACCTCAAGGGGAATATCGCGGCCCGTCGCATCAATCATGGCCCTTAGACGCTCAATCTTCTTCAGTTGCGAGGTCATGAAGCTCTGTCCGCCGAAGCCTGGATTGATCGACATGACCAGGATCAGATCGACCTCGTCCATCATCCACTCAATGGTTTCAGGCGGTGTCGAAGGATTAAAGACCACGCCCGCCTTAGCGCCCAGCTGACGAATGCGCTTGAGCGTGCGGTTCAGATGCGGCCCCGATTCGGGGTGGACACTTATGATATCGGCCCCCGCCTCGCGGAAGGCTTCCAGATAGGGGTCAGCGGGCGCGATCATCAGGTGGACGTCAAACGGGATTTTGACATGCGGACGCAGGGCTTTGACGATATCGGGGCCAAGCGTGATGTTCGGCACAAAATGGCCGTCCATGACGTCAATATGCAGCCAATCGGCACCTGCGGCCTCGACGGCGCGCGCCTCTTCGCCGAGCTTGGCAAAATCAGAGGCCAGCAGAGACGGAGCGATGATGGGACGGATCTGTGTCATGGAAAGGACTTAGCCCTGCTGGCCTTGTCCGCGCAAGCAAACAAGGGTTAAAACCGATCCATTAGGTGGCCATAAGCGAGCGCACCGTCAATGCTAGGGCAAGGTGAGACCATGATCGAAGCGGTAATCTGGGACTTCGGCGGTGTTTTCACAACCTCGCCCTTCGAGGCCTTTAATCGATATGAGACCCAGCGCGGCCTGCCGTTGGACTTTATTCGCACCGTCAATTCGACCAACCCCGACACCAATGCCTGGGCCCTGTTCGAACGCTCTGAGATCAATGCGGCGGCCTTTGACCTCATGTTTGCCAAGGAGGCTGAGGCCCTCGGCCAAGCGGTTCGCGGTGCCGATGTTCTGCCGCTCCTGTCGGGCGATGTCCGTCCCGCCGTGGTCAAGGCCCTGATGCTCTGCAAGGCTCAGTTCAAGGTGGGCTGCATCACCAACAATGTTTCCGCTGGCGAAGGCGCCGGCATGGCATCGACGGCCGAGAAGGCCCGGACGGTCGCGGGCATCATGACCCAGTTCGATGCTGTGATTGAAAGCTCAAAGGCCGGGGTCCGCAAGCCAGACCCCCGTATCTATCAGATGATGTGCGCGCAGTTGGATGTAGCCCCATCGGCCTGCGTCTATCTGGACGACCTCGGTGTCAACTGTAAGCCTGCCGCCGCCTTGGGTATGAAGGCGATCAAGGTCTCGAATGAGGGCCAACTGCTGCGGGACCTTTCCGCCATCGTCGGCCTGACCTTTGAGGGTGCATCGGCTTGACCAGACCCAGCAAAATCGGGGCCGCTGCGGCGCTGAGCCAACTGACCGGTTGGCAAGCGGTTGAGGGCCGCGACGCTATATCCAAGAGCTTTCGGTTTCAGGATTTCAACGCCGCCTTTGGCTTTATGACCCGCGTGGCTCTAGAGGCTGAGAAGCGCGACCATCATCCTGAATGGTTCAATGTCTATAACCGGGTCGAGGTCGTCCTCACCACCCACGACGCCGATGGGGTCAGTGCGCTAGATGTCGCCTTAGCGCAATTTATGGACGGCCTTTCCGGCTAGTTAATGATGATCGTGCCCAAGAGCAGCTTAACCCCCCGCTGACCAACGACCCGGTCCGCTTCCTTTTGAAGAAGCTGAGACAGGTAGTCCGCATTGGGAACGCCCCCCAAGGGTAAGCCCAACATGTAACCTTGGACGACCTGCCCAAAGGCGGCCTGTAGCCGCGGTTGGGAGGCATCTGCACGTTTCAGAACATTGGGATCGGCAACAAAAACGCCAACCTCCAAGGTGACAACAGTTCGTGCGCCCGACGCCCTTAAGACATTAACGTTCAATGGCCGCATTTGAATATAGGGCGACAGGGTGGCGGACTTTGCGTCCCCCCCATGGCCGCCTGCGGCATGGGCTGTGCCAAGCGCTAGGGTCGAAAAGGCGACCGTTAGCACCAGCGAAGCAAGCGGGTTGCGGCGATTAGACATGTCTTGGTCCTACACGAACAACGGTGACGCTCTATTTACAGGCTTTGGACGGTTGACCCTAGGCCTTTCGATGGCATGACCAAAGGTCACAGGTAGGGCCAAAAACCTTGACCTTTATGGCTGTGAACACGACATCACTGCGAGACAGACGAAGGGATATCCGATGAGCGGCGAAAATAGCTTAGTGACTGGCCTGAAGCGGGGGATGTTTCGCCGTTGCCCCAATTGCGGCAAGGGGAATCTGTTCCAAGGCTACCTAAAGGTCCGTTCGGAATGCGAGTCCTGCGGGCACGATAATGGGCAATATCCAGCAGACGATGCTCCGCCCTATTTCACCATCCTCTTGGTCGGCCATCTGATCATCGCCCCAATGCTGTTCTTCCCGTTCATCTGGCAATGGCCCGTGGGACAGGTTCTGGGCCTGACCATGCCAAC
>JBEGOG010000025.1:0-10898 GCA_041182125.1 Pseudomonadota bacterium | reverse complement strand
CATCACCTATACCAACTCGGTCACCAAGGTGGCCTATGGTAGCGATCTGGTCGGCACCAGCACGTCACCGGACACCAAGGGACAACGTAAGGTTTCGTCGGCCTATGTCGAGTTTGCCGTTCCCGTAATTTCGCCCGAAATGGGTGTGCCGCTGGCACGTAGTGTCGAGCTTCAGCTTGCCGGCCGCTATGAGGACTATAGCGACCTTGGCAATGTGGCTAAGCCAAAGGTGGCGATGGCGTGGGACCTGTTTGATGGGGTTCGCATGCGCGGATCTTGGGCCCAAGGCTTCAAGGCTCCAAACCTAGAACAGATCAATGCCACGGTCGTCACGCGTGCGAATAACCGGACCGACTGGGTGCGTTGTGAAGCCGATCTGCGCGCCAAGCGTATTGCAAGCTTCAGCAACTGTTCACGCTCCTTGAGCGTTTCGGCCCAGCGGGCCGGTAACCCCGATCTACAGCCCGAAGATTCCGAAACCTACGGCTATGGCCTGGTGCTGGAGCCGAAGTTCATTCCCTCGGAGTTTGGCCAGTTCACCATCACCGCCGACTATTGGGACGTGAAGCAAGAGGGCATTGTCGGTCTGTTTGGTGAGGGCAATGCGCTGATCGCCGACTATCAGGCGCGCCTGACCGGTGGCAGCAACCCCAATGTGGTCCGCGCTGCGGCGACCGCCGATGACATCACCGCCTTTGCCGGAACGGGCCTCACCCCTGTGGGCACCGTGCTCTATGTCAAGGATCAGTATGTCAATCTGCTGCCTCAAGAGGCGCGCGGCGTTGACTATGCCCTGAACTGGAGCCTGCGCGGCACCCGTTATGGTGATTTCAGCGTTCAGGTCACTGCAGCCAATCTGCTGAAATTCTATCAGAAGCCGTCGCCTCCCATCGCCGCCCTCTTGGCTGCGCGTGCTGCAGGCCAGATCAATGCCGGTACGACCATTACCGGCGGCGGCAATCTGGTGCGCCAAAATGGTAAGCCGGAATGGAAGTGGAGCTCGTCTTTGACCTGGAGCCTGAACCAGTTCACCGTTGGGGCCTTCACCCAATATATCTCGCCGGTTGACGATACCGGTCTGCTGGACTCAGTGGGTTCACCCTGGGTGATCGACTCGCAACTCACCGCCAATCTCTATGGTCAGGTGGAGTTCGATAAGGGCCTTCTGGCCAATAGCAGCCTCAAGATCGGCGTGCGCAACCTGACCGATGAGAAGCCGCCCCTATCGTCCAACGGCTATCTCGGCACCCTGTACCAGCCCTATTCACGCTACTGGTACATGAGCGTGCGTAAGTCCTTCTAAATCGGCTTGGCCGCCAATCGAACATCGGTTGGCGGCCGAAACCTTGTCTCAAGTCACGATCAGCCAATATCGGGTTCCTTTGCGCTCGCCAGTGCGGCGCAAGGCACCCCTTTCAACCAGATCCGCCAAATCCCGCGTGGCTGTCGCAGAGGTCGCGCCCGAGATGGTGCGATAGTTTTCAGCGCTCAGCCCACCAACAAAGCCTTGCGGCCCCGCCTTAAACAGTCTGATCAGGACCTTTTCCTGTCGCATGTTGATCAGGCCTTCTAATCGCGACATAAGTTGGGCCTTACCGATCAAAAACGCGACCCACGCCACCGTCTGGTCTTGGGCAGCCAGCGTCATCTGTGCAAACCAGGCAAGCCAATCATCTATGTCGAGCCCCCTACTGGCGGTCTCAAGCTGAGTATAATAACGGCTGCGATTTTGCATGAAGGTCGAAGAAATACCGGTGAGCATGGCCGTACTGCGCCCCTGTGATAAGGCTTTTTCCGCAATCACACGCCCCAAGCGACCGTTACCATCCTCAAAGGGATGGATGGTTTCAAACCAAAGATGGGCAATACCCGCCCTAGCAATTGGCGATAGGGGCGCCGACCCAGATGGCGCGCTGTCGGCAAACCAACGCAAGAACCGGTCCATCTCCGTGGTAAGCACAGCCGATGGCGGGGCCTCAAAGTGAACCTTCCTGCAATAGTCCGGCCCAGAGACGATCTGCATGGGCTCCTCATGGACCCTGTAGCCGCCCACAACCTGAAGGTCGGCGTTACCGGCCATCACAAGGCGATGCCAGTGGAAAAGTTTGGCGGGGTCCAGCGGCTCACTAAGGCTTTGAAAAAGATCGACCATCAGGGTGGCGATGCCCGCCTCAGCCGCACCGACACGCTTATGATCAGCTTGCAAGCCAAGATGGCGACGAACCGACGACTGGACGCTGTCACGATCCAAGATTTCGCCTTCAATAGCCGAACTATCCAGTGCCGAACGGCTCATTAACTCGACCACAAGCTGGGACCTGTCGGCCGACACGAGATGACGAGACGAGCCAATGAGGACCCCGACCTTTTGCGCAAATTCTAATTCGTAGGCGGCGATGCGCTCAGGGGACCACCTAAAATTAGGCCAGTCAGGGTCCTGCCAGTTCCAAGTCATGATCGATAAATCTCGCTATATCGATCAATTATTGGCAATTTATGATCTATAAAGCAAGGCTATATCCATCATGTCTGAGTTGAACCCACTTCGAACGAAGCGTGCCTTGGGCCGACTTGGCTAAAGATGGGGAATGGTGCCGGTTGCAGGAATCGAACCCGCGACATCCAGTTTACAAAACTGGCGCTCTACCAACTGAGCTAAACCGGCGCTGGCGTGCTTATGCCGCAAATTGGGGGTAGCCGTCACCCTGAATTTATCAGCCCGGGCGACTGAATTAGAGCCTCAAGCCCTTCATCACCCACCAAGTCACCGCAGCGGCTGCGAGCGCGCCGAGTGCTGCGCGCCACAAGGGGGCGAACTTCAGCTTGGGATCGACTTCAAAAGCCCTATAGCCCGTGATCATGGGCGTGATCAGGTTGGCGCGTTTATAGAGGGCGTAGAAGGCAATAGCGCTCAGATGCAGGACGACCAGCAACTTGATCGCGGTAAAGCTCAGATCATGCCACTGGGAAAACAGGCGTCCCGTCTCAAAGCTTACCCGATCCGACAGGGGCCCTGACTCTAGACCATCTACATCTACGGAAAAGAGCCCGGTCACCGCTTGGGTCAAGATTGCGGCCAAGATGGCCACGACACTCCAGCCGCCCAAAGGATTGTGCCCAGCTATATCCGTCGCAGAACGCTTTGACAGGGTCTTGGCATAGGCCAGCGTCGCCGCGGGCCCCTTAACAAAGCTTGTAAACTGGGCGCTGGCGGACCCAGCAAAACCCCAGATCAGTCGGAAGATAATGAGACCCAAGATCCCATAGCCCGCCCAAAGGTGCCACTCGGTCTGATTGGCCTTCACACACCACCAAGCGAACCCGATGAGGATGACCAAGGCCCAATGGACAATGCGCGTCGGCCCATCCCAGAGCTTAGCGCGCACCTTAGGGGCATCTGAAGGCTCATCACCCATAATGAGACCCTATTTCTCTTCAGGAACCCGGAAACTGTCGTGGCAGCCCTTACATGTGCCGCCGACCGCTTGGGCTTGGGCCCTCATCGCCGCAACATCACCGCTCGCCGCGATGGTCTGAAACTTGGTGGCTTCGACCTGTAGCCGCTTGACCGCAACAGCAAACTTGACCGGCTCTGTCCAGATCTCGGGCTTGGACTCGGTTTCATATTTCGATTCAGGGCCACTCCCCTTTGGAAACCAGGTTGGCAGGGCAATGGCCGAGTTCTTGAGTTTGACCGCTTGGGTAGACATGAGCGCCATATTGGGCGCGTCCTTCTTCAACTCGTCGCGGATCGCTTTAAAGACTGCACCCTGCTGTTTGAAATTTTCTTGCCGCATATGGGCAGCCTTGCCTCCGGGTGTGGTTGGCGCGGGTCCCTTGTTCTCAGCCGCGTTGGCACCGCCGCCGACAATAGCCATTCCAGCCACGAGGCTGAGAGCGAGAAGTGATTGTTGAAGGGCCATGTCGATCGTCTCCGCGCGAAAGAGTTCTGTTGGGACGAGCCCACCTAGGCCGTAGGAAACCATGCCTACATGCCCTTGGCCAGCCTCGGATTATGCAGGTCTCTCACGGGGTGAAAAACAGGCTCGGCCTTCGCGATTGAACGAGGTCGATACTAAGCTCTATGCCCAATGAAGGAACGGCTGACCCAAAATTCATCAAATTAAGACGGCCTTCATTGCAGTCGGTGAACCAACCTCCTAACCTCCTCCCAAGACAGGGCCGCCGCAATAAGAATGGCGCGCCATAATGCGCTCGGGAGGCAGACATGTTCGACTATATCATTCGCGGTGGCACCCTATTTGACGGATCGGGCGCGGTAGGAACCCGCGCAGATGTCGCCATAAAGGACGGAATAATCGTCGAGGTAAGCGAATCCATTTCTGAGCCCGCAAAAGAAGTCATTGATGCGTCCGGAGCCATCGTCACCCCGGCTTGGATCGACATCCACACCCACTATGATGGTCAGGTCACCTGGGACCCCTTGCTCGATCCTTCGGCCAGCCACGGGGTCGGCACCATTGTCATGGGCAATTGCGGCGTTGGTTTTGCGCCTGTCCCACCCAACGGCTATGCCGACCTGATCGAACTGATGGAAGGGGTCGAGGACATCCCCGGAACGGCCCTTTATGAGGGTATGCCGTGGGGCGCTTGGGAGACCTATCCTGAATATCTCGATTTCCTGAGCCAACGCGAATATGCGCTCAATATCAGTTCAATGATCGCCCACGGCGCGGTTCGAAACTATGTGATGGGCGCGCGCGGCCGGGCCAACGAAGAGGCCCTTCCCGAAGATCGCGAACAGATGGCTAAGATCGTCGAAGAGGCCTTGCGCGCCGGAGCCGTCGGCTTTTCGACATCGCGCATCATGGGCCACCAATCGATCCACGGCGATCAGGTGCCCGGCACCTTTGCGGACGAGGATGAACTCACCTCGATTGCAGAGGCCATGGGACGAGCCGGCGCCGGCGTTTTGCAGGTCATTCCATCAGGAACGTTGGGGGCCGGCGCGCCGGGCTCAGAGGAACATTCCAGCCTCAATTCCGAAATTGATCTGATCTGCCGATTGAGCGCGACCAGCGGAAGGCCCGCAACCTTTACCCTGTTTGAAACAGCCGATGATCCAAACCAGTGGCGCAAGGCCGTTGAGCAGGTCAAGGCCGGAAATCTCAATGGATCTAATGTCTTTCCTCAGGTTGGCAGCCGCCCGACCGGATTGGTTTTCAGCCTCGCCTCCTATCACCCCTTCATGGCCAAGCCGACCTTCGTGCGGCTATCCGCGTCTCTCGACCATGACCAACTGGTTGCCGAGATGCGCAAACCCGAGGTCAAGGCTCAAATCATGGGCGAGGAGAACTCACCCACCGAGTTCCCAGGCAAGATGGAGACCGTGATCGTCAATGCGCCGCTGTCCATGGATATGGCCTTCCCGCTCGACGAAAACTCGACCTATGAGCCACGGCACGAAGACAGTATCGGTGCCCGAGCCGCCAAGGCCGGATATAATGACCCGCGCTCATATCTCTATGACTATCTGGTCGCCAATGAGGGCCGTGACTTCGCCATCGTCTTTTTCACCAACTATGCGGACTATTCGCTCGAGCCGGTTCGGGACATGCAGATGGACAGTGCCACAGTCACAGGGCTGTCCGATGGCGGTGCCCACGTCAATCTGATCTTCGATGCGGTCAATCCGACCTATCAGCTGACCTATTGGGGCCGTGACCGCAGCTGCGGCCAGACCATGCCTCTCGCCCACCTGATCCACCGCCAAACCCGCCGCAATGCTGAACTGTTCGGTTTCAACGACCGAGGCCTGATTGCGCCGGGCATGCGCGCCGACATCAATGTCATCGATTTTGAAAATCTAAAGCTCGGCACTTTGGAACTGCGCCGCGACCTCCCCTCCGGCGGTCAACGCCTGATGCAAGGGGCCAGTGGTTACCTAGCCACCCTCATCAACGGCGTCATGACCCGCAAAAACGATGTCGACACCGGCGAGCGGCCCGGGCGGTTGTTGAGGAGTTCGCATTAGCGTTTACGGGCCATATGGGCGTTTAGGTCAAGTTGCTGGATATGCCCACTGTGCGCACCCTGGATGCTCCCGGCGTCCTTAACGCGATTGAGAAAACCGGCCGCTTGTCGGTTGGGCAGCCGTTCGGTTGTCTAACGAAGGCAGCGGTACGGGTCGTCTCGCCCGATCATCCGGTCCTGTCGTCACTGTTCAGGGCCGCCGACTATTGGCCCGGTCCCCAACTGATTGCCGACGCGGTCATCGCCTGAGTGGGCGTACCACGCAATGTGGCTGGCTATCAGGTGCGACGTGAACCATTGGTTCGCCGCAAGCCCCATGATATGCAAAATTGCGATCTTTCCGGCCCCTTCTGAGCTGCTCGCCCGTTTCGTTTACAGCTTATACATCAAAGGAAATTCATGGATTGCATGAGGCACTACGCTGATGTTGAGACGCCAGTTCCAGTTGCCGAATGGACGGTCCTGGATGCGCGCCAGCGCGTCGATCGGATATTGGACCAGCTGGCAGTCGGACCCGCGCAATTCCTATCCCATATCCAAGTCATCACGGCACTGGCAGACGGACAGGTGATCGTGCTGATGAAACAGTCGATGTCAGCCAACCAACGCGGGGCCTTTCTGCTCGATCTCGAGGCCTATCTGAAAGAGACCATCGACGCGGCGATCACCGTCTGGCTGGAACCCGTGGGTGATCGAAACTCCCTTCGCAATCTTCGTGGCATTGAGGTGAAAGCATCATGACAAGCGCTGCCGTACAGACGCGGGAAGGTGCCCTGATCCTCGATTCCCACAAGCTTTCATGGCATTACGACCGTGTCGCGGCCTGGGAAGCGGGCGAGCGCATCGCCCCGGTGAGCGTAGACATGTCCCTGACGCGCGCCTGCAGCGCTATGTGCTCCTTCTGCTATGCCATGATGCAGGAGTCACAGGCGCGTAGCAGCATCAAGGAAAGTCATGCCCTGAACCTGCTCGATGACTTCGCCGAGATGGGCGTTCGCAGCGTCTCGCTGGTCTCCGACGGGGAAAGTACCATTTCCAAGGCCTATGTCCCCTTCATCCAGCATGCGGCAAAGCTCGGTATCGACATCGGCAACGCCACCAACGCCTGGGAATGGGAGCCGGAGAAGATCGAGGCGGTGCTTCCGCATATGACGTGGCTGCGCTTCACCGTGGCCGCCGGCCGCCCGGAAAGCTATGCAAAAATTATGTACAAAGGGCCTGAGCATACCGAAGTGTTCGACCGCGCCATGAGCCATATCCGCTATGCGGTGGAGCTCAAACGCAAGAAGAACCTACCGGTCACCCTCGGCATCCAGATGGTGCTGATGCCTGAGTTGAAGGATGAAATCTTACCCTTCGCGCAACTCGGCCTCGACCTCGGTGTAGACTATGCGGTCATCAAGCATTGCTCAGACGACGAGCAAGGCACGCTGGGTATCGATTATAGCCAGTACGAGGCATTGCATCCGCTGCTGGAGCAGGCTGAAACGATGAGCACTGAGCAGACCAAGATCATTGTCAAGTGGAGCAAGATCAAAGACGGTGACAAGCCCACCTATCAACGATTTTACGGTCCGCAGTTCCTGCTCCAGATCAGCGGAAGTGGCTTGGTAGCGCCATCTGGCATGTTCTTCAATGCCAGGTACTCCAAACTCCATATTGGCAATTTCACTGAAGACCGCATGAAGGACATCTTGAAGTCGGATCACTACTGGCGCGTCATGAACTACCTAGCGTCACCCTCCTTTAACGCTCAGACCATGATGGGTACCCTGCCGATCCAGCACTATGTGAGTGTCGCCTTGGATAATCATCTGAAGGATACACAGCGCATTCAGCCTGGCACGGGTGAGAAACCGCTACATGTGAACTTCCTGTAGCCGCGGATGCGAAGCTGCCTGCACTCCGCTAATTTACACCGCGAGTTGTGCCAAATGTTCTGACGACGGACATTCCGAAGCGTACAGAACAGTCTTTAACCCTTGGAGTGTGTCGATGAGCGACAAATTCGCAATTGATAGTCACAAACTAATCTACCACCCCAAACGCGTTGCTCAGTTGCTCGATGTCGGTGACGATTGGAACAAAGCGAAAAGTGTTTATCCGATCTATATTGAGATTTCCCCAGTCGGCGCTTGTAACCATCGCTGCACCTTTTGTGCAGTTGATTACATTGGTTACAAAACAAATATGCTCAGTGTAGATCTCTTACGTGATCGTTTGAAGGAGATGGGCAAGTTAGGCGTAAAGAGCATTATGTACGCCGGTGAAGGCGAGCCGATGTTGCACAAGCAAATCCACGAAATCGTCAAGATAACCAAAGAGGCCGGTATAGACGTATCTTTCACCACCAATGCTACGGTAATGAACGATAAGTTCATAGAAGAAGCCTTGCCTCATGTGTCATGGGTTAAGGTTTCTCTTAACGCTGGCACCGCTGAGACCTATGCAAAGATCCATCGTACCAAAGAGCGCGATTTTGATCGGGTTGTACAGAATCTGAAAAAAGCGGTTCAGGCGCGTCGTGAGCGGAACCTCTCTGTTACCTTAGGTATTCAGACATTGTTGCTGCCAGAAAATGCACATGAAATGGAGCAGCTGGCGTTATTAGCACGTGATGAAATTGGCTTGGACTATTTGGTCATCAAACCCTATTCGCAACATATGTTCAGCGATACTCATCAGTATGATGATGTAGACTATGCGCCCTATTTAGATATGGCGCGTGAATTGGAACGGTTCAACACTGATAAATTCAGTGTGGTTTTCCGCGAGCACGCCATGCGGAAGTATTTGGCAGATGATCGGTACAGTAAGTGTCAGGCCACACCTTTTGTTTGGGGTTACATCATGGCTGACGGCTCAGTCTATGGATGTAGCGCCTACCTGCTGGATAAGCGATTTGAATATGGCAACATGAACGATCAAACTTTTCAGGAAATCTGGGAGGGCGAGAAGCGCCAGCAGAGCTTCCACTATGTAAGGCACAAGCTGGACATCAAAGAATGTCGCCGCAACTGCCGAATGGACGAAGTGAATCGCTACCTGCATAAGTTGGTTGAGAACAATGTTCCCCACGTGAATTTCATCTAAAGAAGACGCGTACGTGAAAACACTCGTTACAGGCGGCTGCGGCTTCATTGGTAGCCATCTCGCCGAACAATTGCTGTTGCAGGGGCATGAAGTCATCATTTTGGACAATCTGTCCTGTGGTCGTCTGGCCAATATTGCTTCGTTCGAAAATCACCCGATGCTGCGCGTGGTCACTGCCGATATCATCAACCGTGAGCAGATCGTTGATGCCTTCACCGACATTGATTGGGTGTTCCACCTGGCCGGAATTGCCGACATTGTGCCCTCGATCGAGCGGCCCGATGCCTATTTCCAGAACAATGTTGTCGGGACGCTGAACGTTTTGCAGTGCGCCCGAGACGCTGGAGTGAAACGCTTAATCTACGCGGCTTCCTCTTCGAGCTATGGCATTCCCAGCCAATATCCAACGCCGGAAACCGCACCGATCCTACCCCAGTATCCCTACGCCCTGACCAAGTATATGGGCGAGGAACTGGTGCTCCATTGGGCACAGGTTTACAAGCTGGCGGCTGTCTCGCTTCGTCTGTTCAATGTCTACGGGCCCCGTTCGCGAACCTCAGGAGCCTATGGCGCGGTGTTTGGGGTTTTCTTGGCTCAGAAGCTGAAGGGGAAACCCTTTACCGTGGTTGGTGACGGCCAACAGACTCGGGATTTCACCTATGTGACGGACGTTGCCAACGCCTTTGTGCAAGCGGCTCAGTCAGACGTGAGTGGCGAGGCCATCAACGTTGGTAGCGGCAATCATTATAGCGTCAACTATTTGGTGAGCCTGCTGGGCGGTGAGAAGGTGCATATCCCTAAGCGTCCTGGCGAACCTGATTGCACCTTTGCCGACACGGCCAAAATCAAAAATCTGCTTCCCTGGAGCCCCCAGGTCAGCCTCGAACAGGGCGTACAAAACATGCTGGATGTGATCGAGAACTGGCGCGACGCGCCGGTCTGGGATCCATCCAACATCGAAAGCGCAACCCGGACCTGGTTCAAATATCTCGGCTCTAATTCATAAGATCAGATCAGGAAACGAGCGCCGCAGGTCTGTTCGCCACTAAAATGGCCCCTGAAACCAATCTCCCGGCACATCATGCGGAGATTGGCGGGCGGCGGCCAAGGACACTGTCTCCAGATCGCGACCCACCAACTGAGCAATCGCTGCAGCAACATGTTCCGCTCGGACATGATAACCTTCGGTTAGCGCTGGGCTAGTCGCTTCAGGCACATCGGGCATGGCCAACCGCACAGGCGCGACCCGAAGATCTGGCCAGCAGCGGGTGGCGATATGGGCGATGATTTCGCCCGCTATGCCACCGGTCTCATGGCCTCCATCCAAGGCTAGTAAGCGCCCCGTGCGCCGAACCGATGCCTCAATCATCGGCCAATCGATGGGCCTAAGGCTTCGAAGATCGATCAGGTCACAGGACACGCCCTGCTTGGCCAGATGGTCGACGGCGTGGACCGCCTCAAGGCTCATCAGTGACATGGCCACAACTGTGACATCGGATCCCGTGCGCATCAGGCTCGCCTTTCCAATCGGCACCCGATAGTCACCGTCCGGCACCTCGCCCCTGACATTGTGCAGCCAGCGATGTTCCAGAAAGATCACCGGATCTTCGCCAAAGATGCTGCTCAAAAGCAGGCCCTTTGCATCGGCGGGCGTGGTGGGACTGACGACGCAAAGACCGGGGATTTGGGCGAACAGGGCCTGGAGGTTCTGAGAATGGGTCGGCCCCTGCCCCCAGCCGCGACCCAAGATCATGCGGATCGTTATGGGGACCGACCTTTTGCCGCCAAACATGAAGCGCCATTTGGCCGCA
>JBEGOG010000024.1:0-16305 GCA_041182125.1 Pseudomonadota bacterium | reverse complement strand
TGCTGAACCCGCGCGACGATGGCCTCGGCCAAGGGGCCTTGATAGAGGGCGCTGGCTCCCTCCGTCGCGATCCGCCGAACGGTCGCGGCATAGGCGGGGTTCTTGAGCACATCGCCGGCCTGATAGCGGGTGCCGTCAGGCTTGGTGAAATAGGCTGTGGCGTCGGCGGACTTGGCCTGAGGCGCGGCACTGTTGATCATGCCAGCCAGACGGGGGCTGACGATGAAGCCGTCAGAAGCGCGCCGCTCGGCATCGCCAAACAGGTCTTTCCAGGCCAGCTTGCCATGTTGCGATTGGGCAAGGGACAGCATCGCCACCGCGCCGGGCACACCGGTCGCGCGGCCACTGACGACCGCCTCAAAAAAGCCGATAGGCTTGGCCACGCCGTTGGCATCAGTACGCATAAACATGTCAGGGCTCGCCCCAGCGGGCGCAGTCTCGCGGCCATTATAGGCGGTCACGGCGCGGGTCTTGGCATCATAAAAGACCATAAAGGCCCCGCCGCCGAGGCCAGAGCTCTGCGGCTCGACCAGACCTAGCATGGCCTGCACGGCGACCGCGGCATCCACCGCCGAGCCCCCGCGTTTCAGAACCGCAAGCCCAGCCTCAACCGCCAAAGGATTGGCCGCCGCGACCATCGCATGGGGCGCGAGAGGCGGGGCCTTTTCTGCGGCCGCCTTGGCC
Organism: Pseudomonadota bacterium; assembly: GCA_041182125.1. GTDB lineage: Bacteria > Pseudomonadota > Alphaproteobacteria > Caulobacterales > Caulobacteraceae > CAISGS01. The sequence goes on along the minus strand of JBEGOG010000024.1, from coordinate 15,621 downwards.
ACGGGTTCGGCGAAAACGGACGAGGATGGAGACATCGCCCCGGTAAGGACTAGCAATACAAGGCCCAGACAGCCGAACGGCTTACGCATCGCAATCCCCATAGTCTCAATCACAGCAACAGTTTTCACCATACCGACGGGCCCAAACTGCGCCAGCCAAAACCATATAGAAAAAAGCGAGAAACAACGCTTGCCTAAAGACTGCCCAGCGACTAGTTTCCGCCACCTTGCCCTAGGGCAACAGCGCGCCCGTAGCTCAGCTGGATAGAGCATCAGACTACGAATCTGAGGGTCGGACGTTCGAATCGTTCCGGGCGCGCCAATTTCTCTCCCAGAAATCGGCACAAAATACTGAGGCGCAACCGAAGTTGCTCGGTGGCACCGCTTGGGAATTGTTCGGGTAGATCACCGGGTAGACCATAACCCTCGACGATTATTCGTCAGATCTGGCGTCCACGACTGTCTGAGGCCTGTTCCTTGCGCGTCGTCGGTCTTTTTTATGAGGCGAGCACCTTTTTGCCGCCTTCCCGGCGGTCCTGCAGCGAAACTAGACCTTGCGGGCCTAGTTTCGCCCCAACCCGCCTTAAAAATCCTCTGAGTCGTCCTCAAACGGATCGTTTGATTTTGCGGGCTTTGGTGCAGCAGGACGTTTGGGTGCCGCTGGAGCGGCTGCGGATTTGGCGCTTTGCGCAACAGCGGCAGGTTTCGCAACAGGTGCGGGCGCTGCGGCAACTGCCGTTTGAGCAGGTTCCGGCGTTGCAGCCGGACCTGCGACTGCTGGGGTATCTATCCGCTCAGCCAATTCGATGATGCCTGGCTTAAACTGGCTGACATCATAGGTCCCGCGGAACTGACCCATCGACATCTTTTCAGAGGTTTTGGTGATGGTAACGGTACCAATGGGCATTTCTTCGCGGCCCAGCGACTGACCGGTCTGGGGATCAACAATATCCTCGCCCAGACTGATCGCATTATAGATGGCCCCGACCTGCAAAAAGTCTTGGCCTTGGCTGAGAACGACAGAGGTTCCATTCATCTTGATCACGGAGACCGGGAAGTTCTTGAGAATGAACTTCTGTGTAAATTGACCCGTCAGTGTCGCCAAAGATGCCTGAACATTCTCCAAACCAACCTGTTGTTTGCCATAGACGCTCGGCGGTGTGTTCGGGAACGTGACCTTGAAGCGCTCGGTCATGATCAGTTGGCCGGTCGGCACATTGATCACATTGAAGGTGATCTCCATGTCGCCGCTATAGGCATTGAGCTCGCGGCCTGAGTTGCGCAAAACCCGTGTGGATTTTTTGTAAGATAGGCGATTGATTTCCGGCAGGACGAGGATGTCTGCAGTGAGCCGTTGCCCAAGCTTTGCCAGTTCGCCAGAGTTGGTGCTGGGATCGGTGATCCGAGATAGCTCTTCGGCAATATCGGAATCGAAGGCGCGGTTGATGACAAAGAACCGGTTGGATTTACTCAGCGATTCATTGATTGCCGTCCCAATGCTCTGGGATGCCTCATCTGCCGAAAGGGTCTCGTCACCGATCACGTAGCTCGCTGCGCGGGTGCGAGGGCTGGCGATGGCGATCTTGGGCAGGTTGGTTGCTGCAGAGGCGCTGTATTTATTGACCTTGACCTTTAGCTTCAGACGCCAAGCCCCCGCCTCTGCGTTCTCCTTTTCCGACAGGATTTCATAGCCTTGGACGGCGCCTTGGGTTGCAGAAACGACTGTATTGTTGGTCAGTCCAAAGTCCCCATCATAGCCAGGGACCGCAAGATTGCCCGTGCTGTTGACGGAGATGCCGACAATCGGCGTGCCATTGGTTTGCTGGACGGCCAGGTTCAAGGCGTCGAGAATGGCGGCGTTGCGAGTTGGACCCACGCCTTCTGCAACAACCTCAACGACCTTGACGCCGCCAAAATCCGGCATGGATTTAGAAAACGCGTTCTCATCCTTTTTTCCACCCAGCTTGTCACAGCCCGATAGGGTCAGGGCGATCAGCATCACCATTGCGATTGGCAGTTTTCCAGCCATTGTCTATCCCTCGACCTAACGAATGGTTGTTCTTGTTTAGCGGACGCCTTCAGCCGAAAGTCGGCTAAGCATTTCCTCGCCAGTGCGCTGCGCGGCCTGTTGGACGGCATTGACCCGGGCGAGGTTTGGATTGGAATTGCTGGCCGATGCATCCTTTTGGATGCTCCCGATCGTTTCGGGAAACTGTTCGGTGATGTCCCAAATCTTCGCGCGCAAGATGACGCTATATTGCGGGGAGCCGGTGACACTGTCCTGTTGGGTTCCGTCGATGAGCGCATCGCCGATCGCCAGATAGGTGAAGCCACAGTTGCGTGCCGCATTGATGATGGCGGTGCGGGTTGCCGTGCTCAAATCGTCGGGCTTAGTCCCATATTGCTTTGCGATCAGATCAGGATCGGGCCCCGGGCAGGAGCCGACAATGTCGGAATAGTTGACGATCTTAGCGCCCGCATTTTTGAACACGTCGGTCAGGCTGGCATTCAATTCCTCAGGCGAGGCACTGCGATATTTAAATTCGGCGGCCTTGGTGACCGTGCGACCTTTAGATTGCTCACTTTGAGACGCCGTCGCGCTGATTTCCGAGCTGCTATTGACCGAGGCGCTGGCGCTGCCGCGCGTCTGTTGCCGCACGCTGTAGCTGTCGTTGATCTGACCGGATGTTTCGCTAAAGCCCTCTGACGCGGTCGTCCGCTCCTTGTCGTCGGACTTATAGGACCCACTGACCTTGTCGCTAGCTGTAACGCCAACGCGGGCTGAAGAGGAGGATGAGCGGTCAATTGTGGGGTCGTAGATGGCGGTTCCGGCCACTTCTCTAACGATAAAGAAGGTTGCGAGCCTCAGGCGAGGTTTGGCTGAGACCGGTGCGACAGGCGCGGAGGTGCGGATCACATTGTCCACGCTCATCTGCACATCTTGCTGATTGCAATCAAATCGGAAGCGAGCCGACATCTGCTTCAGTTTCTTGTCGACCACCTGATCGACCATCATGATTTGGCAACTGGTCCGCAGTTCGTTGGCAATCGTCATGTTCTGATCGGCATTGAGGTTGCGAACCTTGAGGCCGATGTCGGGGCGCATCTTTATAACGCGCCATGCATTCTTCACGGCCTCGCCCTTGGCGCGATCAAGCCCTTCGATGATGCCCTTGCTGCTGGTTGATTCCAGCGTAACCTCGCCCGAGACGACGATTTGGATGGATTGCACCTGAGCCAAGGCGGAGGAGGCCCCCATAGCCACGCTGACGAAGGCTAAGGACGCTAGGAGGCTTTTACCGAAGGACATTTTCAACTTTCCAGAACGGTTTGAAACAGAAGTGAGGGGGGTTTTGTTAGAGTGAAGCGAGCAGGACTTCGCCTTCTTTTGAAACCTGCTGGAAGCCGTTTGAGCCCCCCAGCTCAAGGGTCTTGTAGGCTTTTGACGCTTCCATAACTTGGGTGAGCGCTTCGGTGACCTCGCTGGCTTGCGCAGCGAGCACAACCCCGATCACGATCTTTTCGAGGGCGTTGCAATCGCAATTTAGCGCCGCGACGGTTCCGGACACTACAGCTGCCAGCATGGCAACCTTAGCCACTGCAAACTGACCATCGGCCTTTTCTGCCAATTCCTTTTGGCGAGCGTTCGGCACAGCGCCATAGGCCTGCAACTCGTAAATGTCACTCTGAAGCGCGGCACTGGCCTGGGTGAAGGTCTTGACGCCATCGGCCCCGCCAAGGGTCCCGCTTGAAAAATCATCGGCCAATCGATTGTACTTTTGAGCCTGAGCACCAAAGCCCACAGCGTCATAATAGTTGGCCGCGGCCTTAATGGCCTGGGACTGCGAGACCTTGAGCGCGCCGTAGAAAATGATCAGCGCTGTTTCTTGCCCGCCGGCTCTGGCAGGCGCAGCATAGGCTAGGGCGGGGCCCGCGATCAGAAGCGAAAGTGCGAGGATCCGCAGACGTTTCCAGAGATTATTGATGGGAATAATCATTTGGCCTTCTCCTTGTCCGCGACCGATTTGATCAGCATCGTTTCGGCAATTAACTTCTTCCAAGATTTGGCAACAGCACCATTGTCTCGCGCTTTCTTGTCAGTAACAGCGGCTGACATATGGGATTTTATCCATTTTTTGTCTTGGGTGGTATAGTTGTTGAGGAGCTCCTGAAGGAAGCTAGAGCTGAGTTTCTCATACTGCCCGTAACTATTGATCTCACGATCACCGGTAAACCTCAAAGATCGGGCATATTTGAAAGTCCTCTCATCCAGAACCTTTCCGCCCCGGACAAGTTGGTCGTCCACGACTTGGCTTTCGACCGCGACGATCCGAGTGATGTAGCGGCCGCCATAGCCTAGCTCGGTCTGAATGGTGCCACGGCTCTTGTCTGCCATCTCCGGCAGGGCGTGCTGGACCTTACCGCTATCCAGAACGTCGACCTGAAGTTGAAGTTCGTAGGAAGGGTCGGGCAGGCCCATAGAGACCTGGTTGGCACCGAGGCATTCGGGGATGTTGGCAACGTACTGGCTGGAGGGTTTGCCATCGCCGCTCGCACCAAACACTACGGGCACGATGGGTTTTTTGAAGGTTTTGGCCAGTAGGGCTTCATATTTGGCGGTCAGGTTGCGGGCGAAGGCCTCAGGCGACTGTTGCGGCGTTGAGCGCGCCTTTACCAATTCGGCCTTCACAGCATCGGACAGGACGACCGGTGCGACCGCCATGGACCCTCGGATGTCATTGTTTAAGGGTATTTCACTTACCGAGTTCACCCAGCGGGAGAGGGCTGAATTGGGGTCTGAAAATCCGTTAAATATCTTCGCGTAGGCCGCGCTGATTTCTACGGGTGTTGGTGAGCGAGTGTAGGATTCATTATAGTTAATAATGGATGGGATCACCGCCTTGACCTGTAAGGCAGTGACATCAAACAAAACCGTATTAATTCCGAATGAATAAGAAACGTTGTAACGCTTTGTATTATCGCGCGGGTCTATATAGGACTGGGTGTCTGTATTCTCAGACGTTAAAACATGAACCAAGCCAAGATTGTTATCTTTCCCTGCAGCATCATCTTTCGATACAAGATTTACATTCCAACTCATCTTTTTATAGGACTGAAAAGAGTCATTATAAAATTTTGCTTGGTTTTTGTATATTTTGACGAGGTTCGGACTGGATTTCGTGAAGTCTGCCGCTGTGCCCTGCAGGCCAAGACCGCAATATCGGACGTCAAATTTTGTGGAATCTTGTGCAAATGCGCTTCCAGTGGCCAACAGGCTCACCAGCATGGTGGTCCGTAGACACGCGGCAATCCGTTTCATCCTGATCCCCATTTCGCCCCCAAAGTCCCATTTTAATGTCGGCTTCTTGATCTGAGCCTCAGCGCGAACAGCGCGGACGGTACCCTGAGGGGAAAAATTCATGCGGTCAACTTTGTGGTTGGCCGACGGGGGGTGACGCCTTGCCTCGGGGCCAAATCAACATCTTCTTTGCGGCCACACCTTAAAACCACTCGCTAGCGGTTCGGCCTGTGCGCGTCGAACTCCGAGGCGAGATCACTCAAGGATGGGCTTGGGGCCTTGATCAGGACGCTGACGACACAGGCCCCTTTTGATCTTGACCATCCCGACTTTAATGGCCGACTGAGTGATAATCTGTTTTTCAGGCCTATATCCATGTAGGAACGGATGGCGGATCTCGGACCCGAGGCTGCAAATTTAAGCCGGGGGGCTTGGGGACTATGATCGCTCAACAAAGGTGGCTGTTGGTGGTGTCGGCGGTTGTCGGCACGGCATTTGGCTCAGGGGCGTCGGCTGAGACCGAGGCGACGGCGGCGGCTGCGGTTGCCAAAAGGTCCGCTGCCAGCGATACGGCCCGATTCCCAGCAGCCTTTTTTGCGGCCTACAATCCGGTAACGGCCGCCGACATGGTCAGCCGCATTCCCGGCTTCGAACTGCGCGAAGGTGACGAACGGCGCGGCTTCGGCGGATCTGCGGGTAATTTGCTAATCAATGGCGAAAGGCCCAGCTCCAAGGCCACGCCATCGGATCTTCTTAAGCGCATTCCGGCGTCCGATGTGGCGCATATTGAAGTGGTTGCCGGAACCAATGCGCAGTCCGACGTTCGGGGACAGTCGCAATTTGTCAATGTTATCACCCGCACGACGAAGAAAACCGCTTCGACCAGCTATACGATTGGCCTGCGTCATATTCAGTTCTCTAATCGCTTAGCCTGGATCACGCAGGCGTCGAGTTCTATTCCCTTGGGTCCAAAGGCCGAACTGTCCTTGGATATCCAGTCCCCGACCATCATGGGGCGCGCGGTCAATCGCGATGTCCTGCTCTCGTCTAAGGGGACCGTAACCGGCGAGCGACTCTTTGTTGCCCGTCCGACCAATGTCGGTCTTCAGGGCTCAGCGCGCCTGCGTTGGCAGCCCAATGCCCGAAACACTGTCAATCTCAACGCTCAGTACACGCCGAATTGGAATGTCGCCGATTCCTTTCAGGTAGAGACGGGTCCGAATGGATCTCTGTCATCCTCGATCATTGGTCGCAACGAATATAATGACTATTACGGGTTAGAGATTGGTGGTGACTGGGACCATCGTATTAACGCGGCCCTTTCAACCAAGATCATTGTTCTGGTGTCTAAGGCCAATGTTGGTCAGTGGGACAGTTTCGAAACCTTCGTCTCTCCGTCAACCCGCCTCACGCGCGTGCAGGACCGCCTGACCAGTTCCGGTGAGCGGATTGTTCGCGGACGGTTGAAATGGACCGCGTCCAGCGCCCATACCCTTGAATTCGGCGCGGAGGGGGCTTTTAACTTCCGTGACACGGGGCTGAAGATCACAAACCAACTGCCTGGAAAGGCACCTACCCCGATTGATCTGCCGGTCGCTGACGCCCGGATTGAAGAGGTGCGCGGAGAGATCTTTGCCTCTGATATCTGGACGATCAGTCCACGCTTGACCCTCGAAACCAACCTCAATGTTGAGGCCTCTCGCATCACTCAAACGGGCGATCAGCAACAGCAGCGCGATTTCAAATATATTAAGCCGCGCCTGATTGCGACCTACAGCCTTGGTCCCAATGCCTCGCTCAATACCAGCCTGATCCGCGACGTGTCTCAACTCGACTTTTCAGAGTTTAGCAGCGCTGTGGATTTCGTGAATACGTCGACCATCCTCGGAAATCCCAGTCTTCGACCCGAAAAGGCTTGGAAACTTCGCGTGGAATGGGAATCGCGGCTCACAGCCCGCACAGCTCTAACGGCAGCGGCCTTCTATGATCATATTGAAGATGTTCATGATCTTGTGGTTTTGAACGGTCAGGATGCCTATGGGAATATTGGCGAAGGTCGCAAGATCGGCGCTGAGGTCCGCGCGACCCTGCCCCTGTCTGGCCTCGGCATCTCCAATGCGGAAGTAAGGCTGAGTGGTCTGGTTCAACAGACCCAGGTCAAAGACCCCCTGACGGGCAAGGACAGGTCCTTTTCCGTTCCGCTTGAGCGGCAGGGAACCCCAGCGGGCGCGATGGTTCTCAATGGCGGAAACAAGGATTGGGCCTATCTCATCAACTTCCGTCAGAATCTGCCACCCCTTCAGTCCTCTTGGGGCATGATCATCACCCAATGGGCGGGCCGAAGTGAGTACCGTTTGGCTGAGGCCTATGATTATGTCCGCAAGGAACCGCGCTTGGATCTCTACCTTGAGACGACCGCTTGGAAGCCTTTTACCGTAAGGCTTTCACTGAATAATATTTTCACATCGACAGAAACCCGGACCCGCAACTTCTATGCGGGCAGTCGCGCCTCTGGTGTGGTCGCCCGATCGGAAGTGCGCCAATCCGACGGTGCTTCCGAAGCCACACGGGTGATCGGCCTACAGATGTCTGGCCGATTCTAAGCGTGGGGGCGCTTGCAAGCCTCTTGGTCAATCGGGCCTAGGGGTTATGGGTGCCCATCGATGATCACCTTTTCTTCGCCCCACCAGAGCGGGGATTTGGGCAGGGCGATGAAGGTCTTTTCGTCCTCGAGCAACAGGCGGCCCGCGGCGCGAGCGGCGGGGTCGTCGGCCAAGGCGGCGAGGTCTTCGAGGCTGTCATACCAGAGCTGTGCGACGCCATCGAATTGGGGCGGGGCATCGCGGCTGGCGCGGATTCCGGCGCTCATCGCCTCGTCAAAGGAATGGAGTTGGACATAACGACGGATGCGCAAGGTGTCCTTGACGCTGGCGACGAGCGGCCCGTGTGTGTTGAGCCAATAGTCCTGAAACTGTTCTCGCGTCAGGTGGGGCAGGCGCACGAGGGCAAAGGTCAGCTTAATCATTGGATGGGGCCTTCGGGTTCGAGGACAGCAGGGGTCTAACGAAGTTTCAGCAACTGCTTGCCGAAATTGAGACCTTGGAACAGGCGCATAAGGGTGCGGGGAGCATTTTCCAGTCCGTACTGGATATCCTCGGAAAATTGCAGTTGGCCTGAGCGGATCCATTGCGCGATACGGCGGCGCGCCTCAGGAAATTCGCTCATATAGTCGATGACGATAAAGCCGCTCATGGTCGCGCGCTTGAAGATGATGTTGAAGTAGTTTTCAGGCCCGGCTGGGAGCTGTCCGGTCTCATAACGACTAATGCCGCCGCAGATAACGATGCGGGCGTGCAGAGCGATCTCGGCTAAGAGGTCGTTCAGGAGCGGGCCGCCGACATTGTCCCACAGGACGTCTATGCCGTTTGGTGCCAGTTCGCGAACCCGCGCCCGGACGTTCTCGGACTTGTAGTCGATGGCCTCATCAAAGCCGCAGACGGTCTTGAGCCAGGCGCATTTCTCCGGTCCGCCGGCAATACCAATGACCCGGCAGCCCGCGATCTTGGCGATCTGTCCGGCGACTGAACCGGTGGCTCCGGCGGCACCGGTGATCACGACCGTATCCCCCGCAAAGGGCTTGCCGTGCTTTTCGAGACCAAAATAGGCGGTCATGCCGGTGATACCCAGCGTGCCAAGATTGGCGGTCAAGAGGTCGTCATTTCGGACCTTGCGCAGTTCGTTGCCGGGGACGGTGGCATAGTCTTGCCAGCCCAGTCGGCCACTGACCTGATCGCCTCTCTTGAAGGCCGGATCATTTGAGGTCACCACCTCGCCCAAGGCCGATCCAGGCATGACCTCGCCAATCTCGGTTGGCGCGACATAGCCGCCCAGATTTTCCATCCATCCCTTCTGGGCCGGATCAAAGCCCAGGGTATGAAGATGAACCAGCACTTCACCCTCGTCGGGCTGGCGCACCGGCGTCTCAACAAAGAGAAAATCCTCATCAACCAGAGCGCGGCCGAGCGGACGGGCATGGATCAGCCATTGGCGATTGAGAACGGGCATGGTGGTCAGGTTCCCCGACGATGAGCGCGGACGATCCCTTCTATAGGCGGCAAGGTGCAGCTCGAAAGAATCGCTGTGATCGAACAGGTTGGACCCAATTTAAGGACCGCTTCAAGGCGTGACAGTCGGATTGGGCCGCGCCACCCCGCCGCCGGGCAGGTGGGCCTCATAGGGACTGAGGCGGGTATCGGGGGTCATATAGTCGGTCGAGACATAGTGCGCGCCCGAGGCGAACGCGGCGGTTTGGGTGCTGTGGTCGTTGGTTCGCGCCTCGACTGTGTCGGCATCGGCGCGGGTACGGACGATCAGGCCAGCCTTGACGGCGGCGGCGATGCGCGCCGCCTGGGTCTTGGGTGCGTTGAGGGTGATATAGGCCGCAGCCGGTGAGGTCTCATCGACATTGACGAACATGACCCGGCCTTCAAGCGACTTGCGCGCCCCGCGATAGAGGTCGGTCTTGGCCGGGCCTTCATCCATGGCAAACAGGAACTTGCCCCGCGCCTCTTTCAGCTTCGGCCAGGCCCCCGCAGCGACAGCAGCACGCAGGGTTGGGTAACGGCCTTGGACCTTGTCCGGCGTGATCAGATGATCGGGGGAGAAGACCGACAAGATCTCAGCATCAATGGACTCCATCGCCGCCAGATTAAACGGCAGCAACGGCGTCGCGCCGGGCAGGGGGATCTGGTCGTCCTTGAGGTTCATGATCACCAAGATGGGCATGTGATCGGGATGGGCCTTCGACCAGTCTCGCATTTGCGTCAGACTGCATGACCTTGAGGCCCGGCGCGGCCATAAGGCTGGTGTCATAGGCCTGCTTGTCCTTGGCCATCTTGAGGCCCATCGGCGACAGATAGCGTCCGCCTTGTGGATCATAAACATAGTCCAGCTCGATCTGCCTCGCCCCGGCATCAAGCTGGACGCTGAGCGGTGGCTTGGCATAGTCGAGGCTAGCGGCGGCCTTGGGGTTGATCAGCTTAAAGGTCGCCATCTCTGCAGGCGCAATCGCGGCCTTGTAACTGTTGTGGGTGCCGATCACCTGAATGGCGTTCATCGGCAAGGCGTCGACCGCAGCGCGCGTACAGCCCGGCTGGCCGGTGGGCCGCTCCAGATCGCAGGTGGGAACCAGCCCGAGGGCGGCGGCAAACAGCAGCGGGATCATGGGCAGGACCTTTGCAAGGGTTTCATCTCACCATAGGCCGGTTTTGTGTCAACTTGGATATGGCCTTGCCGAGGCACGAGCCGTGGTTTCATCAAGGTTTCCGCGCGCCTCATAGTTTAGCGTGATCGCCTAAGGTCAGTGCTCCCGAAACGGCGGCCTTGCATCCTAGGCGTGGGCAGGAGTGTCGATTGGGCTCGAAGCGGCTGCTGCATTTGCTTTCGGCCCCCGTGGTCTATGCGGTCATTTTCCCGCTGGTCCTGCTGGATATTGCTGTCACGCTCTATCAGGAGATCTGCTTTCGGATTTACGGGATCGCACGCGTACGGCGCGCCCGTCATGTCGTTTTCGACCGCCATCGTCTGGCCTATCTCAATGGGCTCGAAAAGCTGAACTGTACCTATTGCAGCTATGCCAACGGGGTCATCAGCTATGCGCGCGACATAGCCGCCGCCACCGAGCAATATTGGTGCCCGATCAAACATGATGCCGGGTTTGCCGAGCCTCATCCGCGATATCTTGATTTCTTAAGCTATGGCGACCCCAGCGACTATCACCTGCGCTTGGAACAGCTGCGAAAATCCCTGTCCAAGGACGATGGGCCTGACGAGCCGGGCATATGAACCCAAACCCACGCGCTCAATAGCTCTTGGGCAGGTCCAGCACCTTCTCGGCGATGAAGCTGAGGATGAGCTGTTCGGTAATCGGGGCCAGACGCGTGATGGCCACCTCGCGATAGAGCCGCTCGACGTGATATTCCTTGGCATAGCCAAAGCCGCCATGGGTGGCGATGGACTGCCAGCAGGCATCGTGCCCGGCGCGGGCGGCGAGGAACTTGGCGCTGTTGGCTTCGGCACCGCAGGGCAGACCCTGATCGTAAAGCTCCGCCGCTTTCATGGCCATCAGCCAAGCCGATTCCAGATACATCCAGCGCTCGGCCAAGGGGTGTTGAATGGCTTGGTTCTGGCCGATGGGCCGGTCGAACACGATCCGGTCCTTGGCATATTGGGTGGCGCGGCGCAGGGCGTCTTGGCCGATGCCAATGGCCTCAGCCCCGATCAGGATCCGTTCGGGATTGAGGCTGTGCAGAATATAGCCAAAGCCCTTACCCTCCTCGCCGATCCGGTCCTCGTCAGGGATAAACAGGCCGTCGATAAAGATGGCGTTAGAGTCCACCGCCTTGCGGCCCATCTTGGGGATGCGGTGGACGTCGATCTTGCTGCGATCGAGGTCGGTATAGAAGATGGTGATGCCGTCTGTGGGCCGCGCGCAGTCTTCGAACTTGGTGGTCCGGGTCAGCAGCATGATCTTGTTGGCCACCTGCGCCGTCGAGGTCCAGACCTTCTGGCCGTGGACGACATAGCCGCCGGGCACCTTTTCGGCAAAGGTGGTGATGCGGGTGGTGTTCAAACCCGCATCGGGCTCGGTAAAGCCAAAACAGCACTGATCCTCACCGGATATAAGCCGAGGAACCCAGCGGCTCTTTTGCTCATGGGTGCCCTTAACGACGATGGGGTGGGGGCCAAAGAGGTTGATATGGACCGACGAGGATGAGGTCATGCCGCCGCCATGGCTCGCCACCTCATGCATCATGATCGTCGCTTCTGTCACGCCTAGACCCGCCCCGCCATAGGCCTCGGGCATGGTGATGCCGAGCCAGCCCGCATCAGCCATGGCCCGGTGAAACTCACGCGGAAAGACCCCATCCTCTTCGCGCGCCAGCCAATAGTCATCGCCAAATCGGCTCACAACCGCGCGCACCCCCTCGCGGATGGCTTGGCGCTCTTCGGGGGTGGGAAGGGGTTTGGTGGCGGTCATGGATGGGCTCTTTGGGTTCAGGTGGCCTATGTCCGCCCGGTTGGACGGGCCTGTCAAATGGGGATTGCCTAGACCTCCTGATGGGCCTTTCGCTGCGGACTGGGCTGCCTATATAAGCTCTACAGAACGGCTCGCATTGTGACGCGCTGGGGAGATACCGCTTTGGCTGATGATGCACCGCCGCTCGTCTTGACTCTGACGCCGCTCAATCCGGTTTTCCGCGCCGATCCCTATGCCATCCTCAACAAATTGCGCAAGGAGCATCCGGTCATGCGCGATGACATGGCCGGCGTCTTCTTCATCAGCAAGCATGAGGATGTGCGGGCTATCGTCACCGACCTGACCCTCTGGCGCGGGGCGGAGCATGCCGAAGAGGCGGCCGTCCTGACCCGGCGGGCACTGGATCAGCCCGTTGACCCGGTAAAGGGTCGGCCCCGTCAGTCGATCCTGACCATGGACAATCCCGACCATGCCCGCGTGCGCGGTCCTTTGGCCCAAGCCCTCTATAAGCGGGTCGCCAAGTTCCGGCCCGAGGTCGAGCGCATTGTCGATGAGACGCTGGACCGGATTGGGGATCGCAAATCCTTCGACCTGATGGCCGATTTCGCCCTGCCGATCCCGATTGATGTCATCGCCGCCATCTTGGGCGTCGAGCATGGGATGCTCGCTGAGTTCCGGACCTGGTCCGAGGGCATCATCCAGACCCTCAATCCGGTTCGGACTGAGGCCCAGACTGCCGAGATGACCCGCTGCTCGGAGGCCTTGAGCCTCTATATGAATGCCCTGATGGAAGAGCGCCGGGCGACCCCGCAGGACGATCTCTTTACCGATATGGTCACCCTTCAAGCCGAGGGGGCTGAGATTGATGATGTCGATCTGATCATCAACCTGTCGGCCCTGCTGGTCGGCGGCAACCTGACCACGACCGATCTGATCGGCAATGGCGTGCGCCTGTTCATGCTCAATCCGGGCGAACTGGAGAAGCTCAAGGCTGATCCGTCCTTGATTGGGGCGGCCGTCGAGGAGATCTTGCGCTTCGACCCGCCGGTCGACATTACCGGCCGCATCGCCTCGCGCGATATGGAGGTGCGTGGCTGCCCGATCCGCAATAGCCAATCCATGCTGGTCTCGCTGCGGGCCGCCAATCGCGATCCGGATGTGTTTGAGGACCCTGACCGGTTCAACATCACCCGCAAGAAAGCCCCCCACGTCGCGTTCGGCGGCGGGGCCCATATCTGCATCGGGGCCCCCTTAGCGCGGCTGGAGGCGCAGATCGCGCTGACCAAGCTGTTTGAACGGTTCCCCGACATGCGCCTAGCCGATCCCGACAGCCCCGCCGAGTGGCGGCTCTTGCCGTTCTTCCGGGGCTTGGAGCAACTTCAGGTCGTGGTGTGATGAGGCTTGGTTAGGCCCCTTCGTCGGACCAGCCATTTTCATCTGGGCATTTTGCGCAACGATCAGCTGTTCGCGCAGATGTTTGAGTTGCCTTTCCAACGCGCGGACCTCTTCGGGGCGGCTGATCAGGCGATTGCGCAGGGTGTCGGCATGGGTGACGGCATTGACGCGGGCAATTTCGAGGCTCTGAGCGACCTCTGCGGCGCGCGCGAGGGCGACCTTCTGCTGACGCGACACAGCCGCCAGGGTTTGTAGCCTTTGGTCCAGCGCGACCATGGTGGCGCGGGTATCTTCGCTGCGCTGAATGACGGTATTGACCACCTCGTCGAGATCATCATCCAGTTCGCCAAGTCGAGCCGTGGCGTTCAGCACCTGATAGAGGCTGGTCAGCATCTTGCCGCGCCTGTCGTCCGGCGCATGCGGTGCAGGGGCCGGGGCAGGGCTCTTGACGGCCAACGGGCTAGTCGGTGCTCTCGTAGAGGCTGCCGCACCAAGTTGAACCAAAGAGCCAAGGAGACTGATCACGCGATTATGCTGGGTGATCCGGTGACGCATCTGGCGGTCCATGAGCTGGTTGACCTGATCGAGCAGGCCGGTCAGCTGGGCGGTGGTTTGGTGGGTCATTTGGCGCAGTCCTCGCCCTTATGTTCAGTTCGTCCGTGCGGATCGCGCCGGTTCAATCCCCGAAATCCGTGCAGACCCCGAAATCCATGCAAGCGAAGCCTTTGGCGCCAGTCCGCGATCTCTTCGGAGGAGATGGAAAATCGCTGCAGCACATCCTGTTCACTCAGCAACCCTAGAGAGACGGCCGACACGACCTGGGCCTTGCGGGCCGCGGTCCAGCGAACCGCTTGGTTGTCCAAGAGGCTCAACTGGTCTGAGAGCAGCGCATTGGTGCTTTCGTCCGCCTCGCGGGCCTTGTCGGGATGATCGGCGAGATAATAGATCACATAGATCACGCGGTCAAATCCAACGGCTGGGCGCTAGTGCTTGTAGATTTCGCTCAGGGTCTCGATGATGCGGATCGCGGCAGGATCGACCAGACGATAATATATGGTCTGGGCATCGCGGCGGGTCGCCACAACCTCTTCAGCGCGAAGCTTGCTCAGATGTTGAGACGTGGCCGACAGACCAAGGCCCGCATAACTGGCTAAATCACCGACGGGGCACTCGCCTTCGGTCAGCTTGCACAGCAAAAGCAAGCGCTGTTCGTTGGCCACCAGCTTCATCAGGCGCGTCGCTTGGGTGGCCTGTTCTTCGAGCTGCACCAGCGCTTGAGGTTTGTTACCCGTGCGAGCGGTTTTGGCGGAAAGGGTTGCAGTGCCCATGATGAAGTCCTCATCCCAGATGAACGTTTAAACGTAAGTCTGTGATGACATGCATCGGGATGACCATCGACGTGTCGAGTACTCATTCGGATGGCATTTGGATCATTATGTAATGATGTCTTCAAATTTGGCCTTTATTCAAAAATTTATAATGCAATTAAATTAAATGGAATTTTTTATTTTAGACTGATTTATAATAAAACTCGATTAGATCTTTTTCATTTATGAAAGTTAATTTTATTATTTAAACGAAATTTTATAAATCCGGAAAAATAGAGTTCTTTTTGAGCATTTTGGTTTCAAACGGCGATAGATTCTATTCATTTTGAGCGAAATATTTCATTCTGAGCCATCGGCCTGCCCTCGGAATGGGGATTGGGGCTTAAATCCTGCGAAAATCAGTAGCGATCTTGATATTTTTCATTAGTGTTAATTTTAACAAATATAGTAATTTTGGAATACAAATTGTAATGAAAGTTTATAACGGGGTTGTCCGGTATGGATAGTTATTCAAAGCAATTTACAATAAAAGAGCTTGCGTTCGTACAGTCTGTATCCAAC
>JBEGOG010000023.1:0-10973 GCA_041182125.1 Pseudomonadota bacterium | reverse complement strand
AAGGACGATCCGGTGGCGAGGGAGCGGTTCTTGAACATTATGGCCACCCAAGCCGACCGAATGGCCCGTCTGATTGATGACCTCCTGTCCCTGAGCCGAATTGAGTTGAACGAACATATCGCCCCGGATGGCTGCGTTGATCTCGTCCAAGCGGTCAGTGACGTCATCGATGCCCTATCGCCGATGAGCTTGGAGACAGGGGTTCAAATCCAAACTGCGATGCCTGGGCGCGGGGAGGCCTTGGTCATTGGTGATCGGGATCAGATCGTCCAAGTCGTGCAGAATCTCATCGATAATGCGGTCAAATATTCTCGCGGCCGAGATGGCTCGGTGTCGGGCAGCGTGATTGTTGAATGCGGTGTCGGGGTCAGCGGTGATGCTGCGCTGGCGCTCAGAAAGCCGTCAGCCTCGCGCCTGTCCCTGCTCACGCCGGATCAGACCGGAGAAGAGGTCTATGTCTATTTGCGAATCAACGATTCTGGCCCCGGCATTCGCCGCGAATATCTCCCCCGCCTTGCAGAACGCTTTTATCGGGTTGAGGGTCAGAAGAGCGGTGAGCGTTCAGGCACCGGCCTTGGCCTAGCCATCGTCAAACATATTATGAACCGTCATCGCGGGGGTTTGGCCGTGGAAAGTCTTGAGGGTGCTGGCGCGGCCTTCATTGTCTATTTCCCGATACATTCCAAGGCCTTGGCCGTCCGTCAGGCTCGCTTAGTCTGATATCTGGAGGCGGGCTGCCGATTCATCTCTGGTCCTGTAAAAAAACTGTCACATTGTTGTCGTAAAGCCGAAGCGTCTTTCGGGCATGGTTACGAAAGATGGACACCGGTCATTCGTGCTGGAGTTCTTGGTTCTGTGCCAGATGGATGCTGTCGATAGATGCTGACCTGGATCGCGATTTTCATTTTGGCTGCCCTGTCGGCGCTCGCGTTCCTTGTGGGCCGACGCAAGGCGCTGGCATCAGCGGGCGGGTCTCCGGCCAAGATGCATTCCTTGCCGGGATATTACGGGACCTATGTCGCCCTTTGGGTCGGCGTCCCGGCCGCTCTTTTGCTTTTTGTTTCCATCATGTTTGGCGGACGGCTCGAGCATGGCCTTCTGATCGCCAATCAGCCCCCTGTCCTGAACCAGCTATCTGTTGAACAGAAACAACTGTTCTTCCAAGACGCTCAAGCTCTGGCTGAGGGTCGCCAGCTGAGCGAAGTCATCTATGCCCCCGACGTAAGGGTGGCCTTGGAGGCCAAGGCCAAAGAGGCCAAAGGTTATTCCAATGCCTTCAGTCAAGGCACCTTTGCCCTGATGGGGGTCTTGGTTCTGGCCGGGTTTTTATGGACCTTCCCACGCCTAAACAAAGATTTTCGCGCCCGTAACCGCGTGGAGGGTTGGGTCGATGGCCTATTGATGGCCTGCTCGATCGTTGCGGTCATTACGACCCTCGGCATCATCCTATCGTTGGTGTGGGAAAGTTTGCGGTTCTTCAGCTCCGTACCTCCAGCGGAATTCCTGCTGGGCACCCATTGGAGCCCTCAGATCGGCATGCGCGATGACCAGGTCGGCTCATCGGGCGGATTTGGGGCCTTGCCGCTGTTTGCAGGCACTTTCTTGGTCATGCTGATCGCCATGTGCGTCGCAGGTCCCGTGGGTCTGTTCTCAGCCATCTATTTGTCGGAATATGCCGGGCCTAAGGCGCGGGCCGTGTTTAAACCGCTACTTGAAATTCTCGCGGGGGTACCGACCGTCGTCTATGGGTTCTTTGCCGCCCTGACCGTCGGGCCGATTTTCCGGCAGGCGTTCAACAGCTTGGGCGGCCTGTTCTTGGGTGGCCCGCTGAATGAGCTGGGTCTCTATCTGGGGCAGGTGCAAAACCAGATGGCGCTGGTCGCCGGTGTGGTGATGGGCATCATGCTGATCCCCTTCGTCTCGTCCCTGTCCGACGATATCATCAATTCCGTGCCGCAAGCCCTACGTGACGGCAGCTATGCCATGGGGGCCACCAAGTCCGAGACCGTCAAGAAGGTGGTGCTTCCTGCCGCCCTTCCCGGGATCGCCGGGGCATTCTTGCTCGCCATCAGCCGCGCCATTGGCGAGACTATGATCGTGACCATGGCCGCTGGCCTGCAGGCCAAGTTGACCCTTAATCCTCTGGAGACCGTCACGACGGTGACGGTTCAGATCGTCACCCTGCTGACCGGGGACCAAGAGTTTGACAGCCCCAAGACCTTGGCCGCCTTTGGCCTTGGCTTGACCCTTTTCGCCGTGACGCTGGTTCTCAACATCGTCGCCCTGCGCATCGTCCAGAAGTACCGGGAACAGTATGACTGACGTCCCCATCATCACCACGACAGCCTCTGATCGCGCGCGCGATATCCGGGCCACTGTCGAAAGCCGTCTTAAGGTCCGCCACGCGTCAGAGCGTCGGTTTAAGCTCTATGGGCAAATAGCTATTGCCATCGCCTTAAGCTTCCTAGTCGTTCTCCTCGGCCGGATCGTGACCCAAGGCGCTTCGACCTTCATCGTTCACTCGATCTCGGTTCAAGTGCCGCTCGATCCAGCAAGGATCGACCGGACCGCGCTTGAGGGCGTGAACTATGACCTCATGGTCGCAGACGCGATCCTCGCCAAGCTGGGCGAAAAGGACGATGATTTCGGCACCAAATCAGAGGCCGTAAAGGACCTGATGTCGCCTGACTTTGGCTTCCAGCTGCTCAATATGGTCAAGGCTGACTCTGGCCTGATCGGCAAGACGGTCACGGTATCGGGTCCTTTGCGGGCCAATGCCGACCTCTATTTCAAGGGTGAGATCAAACGCTCCTCGCCAGAAGAAGAGCGGACCTTGAGCAATCAGCAGCTTGATTGGCTCGATGCCCTAAAGTCCTCAGGGGCGGTCACGACCGGTTTCAACACCGGTTTCTTCACCAAATCGGACTCCACCGAGCCTGAACAGGCTGGGGTGCTTGGTGCTGTGGTCGGCTCAGCCATGATGCTGTTGGTTACAGCCTTTTTAGCTGTTCCAATCGGTGTGATGGCAGCGGTCTATCTCGAAGAGTTTGCGCCCAAGAACAAATGGACCGACGTGATCGAGGTCAACATCAACAATCTGGCCGCCGTGCCGTCGATTGTTTACGGCCTGCTCGGTCTGGGTCTGTTCATCAATACTTTGGGTGTGCCGAGGTCCTCGCCTTTGCTGGGCGGTCTGGTCTTGGCCCTGATGGCCTTACCGACCGTGATCATCGCCACCCGTTCCTCCTTGAAGGCCGTGCCACCCTCGATCCGGGAAGCGGCGCTCGGTGTCGGCGCATCGCGTACACACGCGGTGTTCCACCATGTCCTGCCCTTGGCCATGCCAGGGGTTATGACCGGCTCGATCTTGGCGTTGGCCCATGCCTTGGGTGAAACCGCGCCACTGCTGATGATCGGTATGGTCTCGTTTGTGCCCGGCGTGCCCCACGGCTTTGATCAGGCCGCGACTGTGCTGCCGGTGCAGGTCTTTATCTGGGAGAACGCGTCAGAGCGGGCCTTCCACGAGCGGACAGCGGCCGCCATCATGGTCCTGCTGGTCTTTATGATCCTTATGAATGCGGTGGCGATTATTGTGCGCCGCCGGTTTGAGCGGCGGTGGTAGCCGCTATGACACCCAACGGTTCCTCCTTTTCGAGATCTGTCATGCCTATGAACCGCGACGATTCCGCCAGCCAATCGGCCGTGCAAGGCCCTCCGATTAAGATCCGGGCCCGCGATATCAATGTCTATTATGGCGAGAAACAGGCCCTGTTCGACGTCGCCATCGACATTCCTGAAAAGGCCGTGACCTCGTTCATCGGCCCCTCGGGCTGTGGCAAGTCGACCTTCCTGCGTTGCATGAACCGCATGAACGACACCATCCCCATCTGCCGGGTCACCGGTTCGATCGTGATGGATGGCGAGGACGTGAATGACAAGTCCATCGATCCCGTCGTCCTGCGTGCCCGGGTCGGCATGGTGTTCCAAAAGCCCAATCCCTTCCCCAAGTCGATCTATGAGAATGTGGCCTATGGTCCTCGCATCCATGGTTTGGCCACGGGCAAGGATGAGCTTGATGCCATCGTCGAAAGCTCCTTGCGCCGCGCCGGCCTTTGGGACGAGGTCTCCGACCGTCTCTTGCAGCCCGGCACCGGTCTGTCGGGTGGTCAGCAGCAGCGTCTGGTCATAGCCCGTGCCATTGCCGTGGGTCCTGAAGTGATCTTGATGGACGAGCCCTGCTCGGCGCTCGACCCTATCGCAACCGCTAAGATCGAAGAGCTGATCGACGAATTGCGCGAGCAGTTCTGCATCGTCATCGTCACCCACTCTATGGCGCAAGCCGCGCGTGTCTCTCAGCGCACGGCCTTTTTCCATATGGGCCGCCTTGTTGAGAGCGGTCCGACCGACGAGATCTTCACCAATCCGCGTGACAGCCGCACGCAAGACTACATCACCGGCCGCTTCGGCTAGGAGCCCTTGTCATGACGCAACATACTGTCAAAGCCTATGGCGACGAACTGAACCATCTGACGGCGGAAGTCGCGCGGATGGGCGGGCTGGCCGAAGCTCAAGTGGTCGATTCCATCGTCTGCATCACGCGCCGGGATGTGAATCTCGCCCAGAACATCATCGCCCACGATGACAAGCTCGATCAGATGCAGATCGATATTGAACGCAAGGCCATCAAGCTGATCGCCCTTCGCCAGCCGGTGGCGCAGGACCTGCGCCGGACCGTGGCGGCGATGAAGATCTCATCCAATCTGGAACGCTGTGGCGATCTGGCCAAGAACATCGCCAAGCGGGCGCTGGTGGTGTCTGAAGCCGAGCCCATGACCCCTCTGACTCGCTCGATTGAGCGGATGGGCCATCTGGTGACCGGGCGTTTGAAGGATGTTCTGGACGCCTACACCTCTTCCAACGTCAATCGCGCCGTCGGCGTCTGGTGGCGTGATGAAGAGGTGGATGAGCACTATAACAGCCTGTTCCGGGAGCTTTTAACCTACATGATGGCCGATCCGCGCACGATCACCTCCTGCGCCCATCTGTTGTTTGTGGCCAAGAATTTGGAACGGATCGGTGACCACGCGACCAACATCGCTGAAATCATCCACTTCGAACTGACCGGTGAAGACATGATCACCGACCGGCCTAAGCACAGCGATCTACAATCCTAACTGCCTGTAGATTAGAGGATATATCAGTTTGACCCCCTATGTTCTGGTTGTCGAAGACGAAGACGCCTTGGCGACCTTGCTCCACTACAATTTAGAAAAAGAGGGTTATCGGGTCTCGTTAGCGGCCGATGGTGAAGAGGCGCTGACTCAGGTCAATGAGCAACTCCCCGACCTGATCGTGCTCGACTGGATGTTGCCGAAGGTGTCGGGCATAGAGGTTTGCCGCCGCCTTCGCGGACGCGCCGAAACCCGCAATGTGCCGATCATCATGCTGACGGCACGCGGCGAAGAGACTGATCGTATCCGGGGCCTCGATACAGGGGCAGACGACTATATTGTGAAGCCCTTCTCGATGGTCGAGCTGACCGCGCGGATCAGGGCGGTGCTGCGCCGCATCCGGCCGGGTCTGGCCGAAGATCGGACCCGCCAAGGCGATCTGACCATCGACCGCGTCTCTCACCGGGTAAAGCGCGATGGCCGTGAAATCCACCTCGGCCCCACTGAGTTTCGTCTGCTGGACTATTTCATGCAGCATCCCGGCCGGGTCTTTAGTCGTGAGCAGCTGCTAGATGCGGTCTGGGGTTCGGACGTGTATGTCGAGGCCCGAACGGTCGACGTCCATGTTGGTCGCTTGCGTAAGGCGCTCAATCTCGACACCCAAATCGATCCGATTAGGACCGTAAGGTCTGCGGGCTATGCGCTTGATATAGAGACCTGAACGAAGTCCTCGGATCGCTTCGACGGACCTATCCCCAAAGCGCTCGGTCCGGCGGCATGATCACTGAGCCGACAAATTCCAATCCCGGCTCGCGGTCTTGGGCCAGGAGCAGTGGGCCGTCGAGATCAACAAATCCGACGCCTTGGGCAATGATCATCGCGGGGGCCATGGACAGGGACGTGGCCACCATGCAGCCCGCCATGATTTCGAGGCCTAGGGCTTGGGCCTCCGCCTTCAGAACAAGGGCTTCGGTTAGGCCCCCGGTCTTGTCGAGCTTGATATTGACCGCGCCATAGCGCCGAGCGCACAGGGCGAGGTCCTTGCGCGTATGAAGACTTTCATCGGCGCAGAGCAGGACGGGGCTTTCATAGCCTTCTAGGGCCTCGTCCTCGCCCGCCTTGAGGGGCTGTTCGATCAGCTTGACGTCTAGCTTGGCAAGGTCTGGGGCCAAACGGACCAGTTCATCAAAGTTCAGCGCCTCGTTGGCATCCACGACCAGACGGGTGAGGGGCGCCGCCCGCCTGACCGCCTCGACCCGGTCCAGATCGTCGGGGCCGCCAATCTTCAGCTTCAACATCGGGCGTTTGGCGGACCTTGCGGCGGCTTCGCCCATGGCTTCAGGCGTGCCAAGGCTAATGGTGTAGGCGGTCTTGACTGGGTCCAGACGCCCATAGCCTGCGCGGACATGGGCGTGGATATGGGTTTGCTTGGCCTGAAGATCCCACAGGGCGCAGTCGAGCGCATTGCGGGCCGCGCCAGCGGGCAGGAGGGTCTGAAGTGCGTCAAGGTCCGCCCCGGCCTCAATCGCGGCTCTCGCCTGCTCGATCTGATCTTGCACCCCGGCCATGGTTTCACCGTACCGACCATAGGGGACGGATTCGCCGCGCCCGATGATACCCGCTTGGGTGATCTCGACCAGCGCCACATGGGCCTCAGTCTTGGCACCGCGTGCGATAACAAAGCCGCCTGCAATGGGCCAACGCTCGTCGCGAAAGGTGAGCTGACGCAAGGAAATGACCGCTATTCCGTCTCGGCGAGGGCGGCCGCGTAGAGCAGATAGGCGCGCCCCTGTTCATTGGACAGCAGGGTGGGCATCAGGAAGCCCTCCTTGTCGCGCGAAGCGGCATCAACAATCATGTTGGACTGCGTCTCGACAAACCGTTCGGCCTTGGTCATGAGGCCCTTGTCCGATTGCAGCCGTTTGGCCAATCGACGGATAGAGTTCTGAGCCAGTCCGGTGACCCTATTGAGGGCCGCATCGTAATCGCCAGCGTTAATGGATGTGGCAATGTCTTCGACACTGGCTCTTGGCAATAGGGACTGGGTGTCGATCTTCATGTCCTGAAGCTCTTGAGCCAAGATCGGGCCTAACTGATCATCCTCGACAAAGTCCTGTTCCAGCGAGGTTAGAAGGTCCTTCCAGCTCCATTGATCGGGCTTCTCATCGCTCACAGCCGTTGCGGCGGCTGGTGGCGGCGGCGGCGGTGCGGTCTCTTGGGGAGCGGGCGGCGTTGCTGGCTCAATGGCGGGCCTGAGCTTCAACCTTGGGCGCGATTGGCCATCATCCATCTTCGCCCAAGGCCGTGCGACAGGTTCCGGCCTAACCGATCCAGCAGGGGGTGTACGCAAGACGGGACGACCCGCGACCGGCCGTGGGCTCGAGACCGTTGTCGCAGCGCCCATCGTGGATGCGGGGGCTTGAGCTGCTGTACCTGCTGACAAGGTGGGCCTTTTGCCCATAGCTTCGAGCTGCATGACCGCCAAGCCAAGGGCTTCGTAGTTGCGCCTGACACGATCTTTGAACTCCACGTCAAAGGCCTGACTGTCTTCGGCGGCACGGCGCGCCGCCAAGGTCAGTTCTTCAATCCCTTGGATGAGCCCTTGGGCCAGTCCTGACGTGACCATTTCCGCCTGACGCGCCGCTTCTTTTGGCAGGTTAGCCATCCGAGATTCGAGGCTGGCCAGAAGATCAGAAAATTCCGACACGACGGCGCGGGTTGAGACAAGACCTTGGGTCAGTTGCTCCGACGATCGCGCCCCGGCCTCCTCGGCAAGGCGCGCCGATTGTTCGATCAGGGTACGGGCCTCATTCAGCCGGGCTTCAAACATTGCCTCTGCCTGTTGCCCAACCGTGAAGGATGCTTCGCCCAATTGATCGATCTGGCCCCGAACTTGAGCCATCTGGTCTTCAGCCGCTAATCTGGCATCGTCGGCCGCCTGCGCCATGGCGTCCATCATGTACTGGGTTTCGGCCAGAAGCATATCGCGATGGCGCAAGGAGGCATCTGTCAGGGCGCTAAGTGAATCCACGGCGGCCGTTGCTATGGCCGTCCTATGTTGCCGCGCCGCGTCTCCGATGGCCTCAGCGCGGTCGACGCTCGTCTCCGCAAGTTCGTCGAACTGCTGATTGGCCTCGGCAACCGACTGGCTGACCGCCTGTGCCGCTTCTATGGACTGGCTGACCAGATGCGCAAGTTGATCGTGCCGTTCGGCAAAGGCCTGTTCGAATTTTTCCTGTTCGGCTTTGAGGCTGTCGAGCGTTGTGGAAAGCATAAGCCTTTGCCGATCCATGCCGGCATCCGCATCCATCATGCGGTCACTAACGGTGCGAGTGGCTGTCTCCAGCCGCTCGATCTGCACTTCGAGGCCTTGTCCCGCCGCTTGGGTTCCTCTGTTGGCATCTTCAGCCGCCGCTGTGAGGTCTGCAGCGCGCGCGGTGAGGGCCGCTTCGGCCTCTCGCAATTGGGTCTCAGCCAGATCAGAGGCTTCCGCGACCATCCGGGCCTGCCGCTCAACGCTGCTGACCACGCGGTCGGCCTGATGGTCGAGCGCGGAGGTGACCCGGCCGAGGGCTTCTCGTTCTTCGCCCATGACTTGGGTCAGGTGCTGGGTCGTTCGGACCGACTCGTTGGCCGCCTCCAACAGGCGGCGGGTTTCTTCGGCTAGGCCTTCGCGAAGGGCGGTGAGTTCGATCCGCGCACGGCTCGCGGCATCGGTCGCGCCGCTAATTTCGGACCGAAGGGTTGCGACGGCAGAGCCTGCGGCAATGGCGGCATCTGTTACCGGCGTCGTCAAACCGTCCGCAAGGATCTTGGCCCTTGCCGCTTCACGCGCAAACCGGGTGCCTTGATTGAATGCGAAGGCCGAAAATCCGATAAATCCTACCGGCGCGAGCGCTAGAAAGCCAAAGACTGCGGTGGAAAAGGGTTCGAAGGCCAAGGCCCCTAATCGGCTTTGAAAGCCAACGGCAAAGGCGAGCAATCCGCCAACCCACAGTGCTGAGGCCAAGACTGCGTAGAGATAGACTTCCAATGAGGCTGTGTTGCGCTGCGCTCCAGCGGCTTTCGATCTTGCCGAACCGGTTATTGCGTTTGGGGCAAAGAGGGGTGGTTGTTCGTGGTCTATGGCAGAGGATCTTGGGCCAGCCTCCACTTCAACGGCTTGATCGGTCTTTGCCAAGGCACCGAGCGACTGGTCTGATCGCATCTCTGTCGGCATCCCCTCAACCTCGTGCGGCGCAGCGGTTTCGGTCAAGCGGACACCACTATCGCGCTGCACCATAGCGGCCGAGGCCTTTTCAAGCGGGTTGCGAGAAGCGTGTTGAGGTTCGTGGGCGGGCTCAAGGTCTGTTGGACTATAGTCATAGCCAGTGTCTAGCGACGGCTGCTCGTCCGCAATAGCGTCTAATGGGGCATGGGTCGGCGCATCGTCGCGGTTGGACGGTCCGATTCCAGAGGCTGATGTTTTCTTCACCTTCATCGCCGACCTTGTCTGCGGCATGCACACCGGAATGAGGGTGCCGGAGGGTTCATCCGCTGGTCTCAAAACTATCGAGTTACAGTCACCCCGCAAAGATGCTTTTACGCTTTTCCTCGGCTAGGCCATGCCTATTGTTGGGGACAGGAGCCTAATCGAGCCGTTATAGGGATTTGAGGCCGAAAATTGGTGTCCCGAGAGCTGGATATTCACGCGCGATGAGCAGGGTTGACACACAGAATGGGAGACGCCCTCGCAAAGGCGAACGGCTCTACCTGTCTATGGGTCTTAACCAGCCGGGCTATAAGCTGCCTCTGTTCGATGACAGTGGTCAGAGGATCCATTCCGCAATCATTCAGTCCTGCGTCGACTGCGGATGGGCTGAGCCCTGGTTTGCAAATCCTCTCGCGCCTGATTGGCTGGTCTGCCGCCTAACGGTGGCCGGTGTTCAGGCCGCAAGGATGGCTGAAGGCGGCGACGATCAGTCCAGCTCAGACCCTCATGGCCTTCGCGCCAATGGCTAGCCGGCTAGGGCTTGAGGATCGACCTGCAGGCGCGGCCTGTACCAAACGGACTGAAGCGGTTCAGAGGTTTCAATCTTTGGGCTATGGGTTTTGGCGGGATTTTTGAGGCCAATCTGTTCGGAAAGATAGGCCCAAACGGCCTCTATTTCTTTGGCGGCGGCGCTGTCGGGAAACTGCTCAGCGGCCGACAGTCCAGATGCAATGGACGCCTGAAAGGCCATTCTCGACCGAAAGCAGCACGGCGCGACAGGAAGGCCAAAGCCGACGAGAATGTCGATGGCTTCCTTGACCAGTGTCGGCTCCCGACCGTTACGTTGTGACGGGGCTTGATTGAGCAGAATGACGCTCTTGAGTTTGAGTGACTTCAATGTCGTGACCATGTCGGTCATGGTTCGCAGGTCCATCACGGTCGGGCGAGACACCAATACCGAGAGGTCAGCGGCCTTTGCCGCCTGTAAGGAAATTTCTGGAGAGGCCGAGGGGGTGTCGAGGATCAAGAGGTCGAGCCCAGCTCTGTCCGCTGCAAACTGCGCAGGGAAGAGTGAGCCGCGTTTGAACGGACTGACCGTCGGGCCGCCCACGCCACGGCCTCGTGCCCAGTCTACGGATGATTTTTGAGGGTCTAGATCGCCAATCATCGCCTTGAAATCAAAATTATGTGCTGTGGCGGCCATGTTCACCGACAGGGTAGTCTTACCGGTTCCGCCTTTATTGGAAATGAAAGCTATCGTTTTCATCGTCTTGAGCATCCACATCGCATCGACTGTCAGAATCGTTCATAATTTACAGTCTATAGCTGTG
>JBEGOG010000022.1:0-16220 GCA_041182125.1 Pseudomonadota bacterium | reverse complement strand
GCGCCTTCAGCGCTTGGTCGACATTATTGTCGCGCACGAAAATCTGAACGATGACCAAGTCCTCCAAAGCGCGCTAGCCTAAGCCTACCTTTCGAAGGCGTGCGCCTTCGGGCCGAGTGCTAGCGAATAAGAATCCAATGCCCGAGGGAAAATCCCTTCGTGCTTGGCCGCGCTGATACCAGAGGCTTTGAGGCCTGTCTACCGGACAGTCCTTGCAGAGGCGAGATTCAGAACTGATTTGCACAAAAAGCCAACGGTCCTTGTGATCTGCGGCAAAGCGACCGTTCGCAGCCGATGACGCGCGGGCGAAGGCGGACTATATAGAGACCCATGTCCAATCTATCGCAACCCTCTCTGTCCACATCTCCTCCTGCACGATGGGACGAAATCACCGAGCAAGGCCTTTTGGATGAGGCCTTGGTTCTGGCCGCCGACCGCGGGTGGACTCAAGGACTGGTGTCGGCCGCTGCGGCCAAGCTTGGCCTTAGTGCGGCAGAGGCGGATCTTCTGTTGCCCAATGGTCCCGCTGATTTGGCCGCGCTGCTCTCGCGTCGCCATGATGATCTAACCCTCGCCGCCCTCGCCGGGACCGATCCGGCCAGCTTGAAGATGCGACAGCGCATTTCCCTCGGCATCTTGACCCGTCTCGACATTGCTAGCGCCGAGGGTCAGGCCCTGCACCGTTGGGCCGGTTATCTGGCTCTGCCGCATCATCTACCGCTAGCGCTTCGGTTGGTCTGGGAAAGTGCCGATCGGATCTGGCGCTGGGCGGGCGATACGGCCACCGACGAGAACCACTATTCCAAGCGCGCACTGGTGGCCGGCATCTTGGCCAGCGCCATGGCCGTGCGCCTGAGCAGCGGGGCCGAGGCCTCCAACGCGCTCGTGGCCGCGCGGATCGACAATGTCATGGCGTTCGAGAGCTGGAAGGCCAAGCTCAAGCCCTCGGACTTCGCCAAGGACCTGGCCTCAGCCCTCGGCAAGATGCGCTACGGCTAGTCGTTGAGTGGGAATAGCCGATTGACGTGACCCATCTTACGGCCCGGGCGCGGCTCGCCCTTGCCATAGAGCCATAGGCGCGCATCCTGTTCCAGCGACAGGGCCTTCCAGTCCAAAACCTCATCGCCAAGCAGATTGGTCATCTCGACCCGAGCCAAGGGCGTAACCTTGCCCAAGGGCCAGCCTGCCACGGCACGAATATGTTGCTCGAACTGATCGACCTCACAGCCATCAAGGGTCCAATGACCGGTATTGTGAACCCGAGGCGCGATCTCGTTGACCAAAAGACGGCCATCGGCCAGCTCGAACATTTCAACGCCCATAATGCCGATATAGTCCAGACCGGTGAGAATCCGGGCCGCTAAGGTCATGGCCAGGTCTTGGGTTGCCGCCGAAATACGAGCCGGGGCTGCCGTGCGACGCAGAACGCCATGTTCATGGTGGTTCTCACCGACAGGATAGGCCGCAACCTCGCCATCGGTGCCGCGCGCCGCGATCACCGATAGCTCGCGCACAAAGTCAGCGGCGGCCTCGAGGATACAGGGCCGTCCGCCCAGCTGTGCAAAGGCCGCCTCAGCATGGGCCGCGTCATGGCTTTCGATCCAGACCTGACCCTTGCCGTCATAGCCGTCGCGGCGGGTCTTGAGCAGGCACGGGGCCCCCATGCGCGCCACGGCGTCAATCGCCTCTTGCACGGTCGAGACCGGGGAAAAGGCGACGGTTGGAACGCCGTGACCATTCAGGAAGGTTTTTTCGTCGACACGGTCCTGCGCCACAGCCAAGGCTAGGGGGCCGGGCGCGACGATGCACCCCAAGGCTTGAAGCTGCGCAATCGCCGCTGCCGGAACATTTTCAAACTCATAGGTCACGACCGCGGTAAGGCTCGCCAATTCCGCCAGGGCCGCAGGATCGGTATAGTCAGCCACAATCGTGCGTGCACTGACCTTGCTGGCACAAGAGTCTGTCTCAGGCGTCAAGATCACCGTCTGAAAGCCCAAACGCGCGGCAGCCAAGGACAACATTCGGCCAAGCTGGCCACCGCCAACAATGCCGATGGACGCGCCGGGCGCGAGGGGCAGACGAGGATCCGTCATTGGGCGCTATCTTCCACCGTCTCTGCAACACTATCGGTCTGGGCCTGAACAAAGGCGGCCAAACGCTGGGCTAAGACCGCGTCTGACAAGGCCAAGATCCGGACGGCCAAGAGGGCCGCATTCTTGGCCCCCGCCTCGCCAATAGCTAGGGTCGCCACGGGGATACCGCCGGGCATCTGAACGATCGACAAGAGCGAGTCCAGACCGCTCAGGGCCTTGGACTGAACCGGAACGCCCAAGACGGGAAGATCGGTCATAGAGGCGGTCATCCCCGGAAGGTGAGCCGCGCCACCGGCACCCGCAATAATCACCTGAAAGCCTGCCGCCTTGGCCCCCTTAGCAAAGCTGACCATCCGCTCTGGCGTGCGATGGGCGGACACGACCTTGGCCTCATAACCAACCCCGAGGGCGGTCAAGATGTCAGCCGCAGCCTTCATGGTCGGCCAGTCAGAGCGACTGCCCATTATGATCGCAACCGGGACCCCGCTGGGGTTCATGGCAAATCCCTTTGTCTGACCGTGACTGAAAATCGGTCACTCAGCCTATCGAAGGGGGCGGAGTATAGGCGTGCGCCTTGCGCCTGCAACCGACAGCGTTAAGATTCACGTCTACCATGAGATGATTCTCTATCGAATCATGCGGTTTCGGCGGGTGAATCCATGAAGCTATTGGGCGTTCGGGCCGATCCCCTCTCTGGGGTGAGACGAAGGGCGGCACTACAGGCGGCGGCGGAAAGCGCGGGGCAGTCGGCAGCGACGGCCCGTTCGGGCGACACGGCGGCCTTTCTGGGGCTTACACCTGCGGACATGACCCCCCCGGTCAAGGCCGCACTCGCCACCCTTTTGACCGAAATTGACGAACTGCGCCGTGAAGTTGGGCTTCTGAAGGGGCGCTTGAATGAGGCCGAAGATCTGGCGGACAAGGATGGCTTAACGCCGGTCCTCAACCGGCGCGCCTTCGTGCGCGAACTGCAGCGGGTGATAACCTTCGCCCAAAGGTTCGATACACCCTCCAGCCTGGTCTATTTCGACCTTGATGGTTTCAAGGCCGTCAATGATCGGTTCGGCCATGCGGCAGGGGATGCGGCGCTCAAGGCTGTGGCCGAAAGGCTAGCCATTGCTGTGCGCGACGGCGATGTCGTCGGGCGGCTCGGCGGTGATGAGTTTGGCGTCATCTTGACCCAAGCCGATCTGGGCACGGGCCTGGCCAAGGCCGCGAGCCTCGCCCAAACCATTGAGGCAGAACCAGCCTCCTACGGCGACTGGCTTGCCCCACTGCATGTGTCCTATGGGGTTCGAGAAATTGAGGCCGGTCTGACCGCAGAGCAGCATCTGGCCGAGGCGGATGCGGCCATGTATGCCCGCAAACGCAGTGCCTCGGCCATTGCCGCAACCGGCTAGGGCATAGCTACACCTTCGCCTTGGTCAGCCGCCCTCGACGTTTCCGGCGGTCGGCATCACCCGACCATTCCGTTTCAAGATAGGTGGTTTTGGCGAGATTTAGCGTCTCGACACCGCCCCGTAGTCCTCGCTTCTGCCCCGGCTGGCCCAAGATTTGGGCGGCAAATGAGGCCGCGGACAATTCATTAAAGGGATTGGAGACGGGAACGGGAAGGCCAGTAAGGCCAATGGGTTCGTGGTGCTCAACGGCGCTTTCAGGTACCGCGACGAGGCGGATGACCTTTCTAACAGCGCCCGTGCGACGAACCGGCTTGATCGGTTTAGTCATAGGGAAACACCTCTATTCTGAGGGACTCGCCCATTCTTGGGCTATGCTCGTTATGAGCCGCACGAAGGTACGACTCCTTAACAAAACGTCAACCCTTGGAGGCAAGCCTCGAAATCTGTTCCTGCATTTCCTCGATTTTTTTCTTCAGGTCATTGAGAGAATCATCTGCCGCTGCAGGCGCTGGTGCTGCGGACGCAGGAGCGGGGGCCGACGGGGCAGGAGATGCAACGTCACTCTCTTCGGGTCGAACATAGGCAAAGGGCGAAAACATCTTCATCGCCCGGTCAAACATGGCGAGGTTCTGTTTGACCTGATCTTCGAGAAATTGAGGGCCGCCCGCAGCCCCTAGGCCAGAACCCAAACCGGCCCCGAGGCCAGGCGTTAGACCCGGAGCCAAGGCAGGGGCAATCGCCCCCAACTGTGTCCGCATCCGCTCTTGCTGACGGGTGAAACTATCGAGAGACAGTTCCAGATAGCTGGGCAAGAAGGCCTGCATGGAGTTGCCGTAAAAGCCGATCAACTGGCGAAGAAACTGGATCGGCAACAGGTTCTGCCCTCGGCTCTCTTCGTCGAAGATGATCTGGGTCAAGACCGAGCGGGTGATGTCTTCATTGGTCTTGGCATCAAAGACGACAAAGTCGATCCCCTCCTTGACCATCTCAGACAGGTGCTCAAGGGTCACATAGGAACTGGACGCCGTATTATAGAGTCGTCGATTGGCATATTTCTTGATGACCACACGGCCCTGCGCGCCGCCGCCTGAAGCCTTGGTGCTCGCACCGGCCTTGGCCCCTGACTGTTCGGAACTGGTCTTCTTATGATCTGACATCGGGTCTCCTAAGGCCAAAAGCCTTGTTTAGGACGCGCGTGTATAGAGGCGTAATGTTGCATCGCAGTATCTTCATTGCAACGGTTGACGAATAGATTGGCGCTCTGGTCACGCTGACAGCATTGTCATGATGACGGATGTCAGTGAAATTGCCATGCTGAACGCCATTACAGGACGGATCGTCCTAGGTCCTTTTGCAGTCGCAAAATATCGGAGCACCATAGAGCCATGAGTGAAATCGTCATCGTATCGGCCGCCCGCACACCCGTAGGCTCTTTCAATGGTGCCTTGAGCGCTCTGCCCGCCAGCGAGCTGGGTAAGGTTGCCATTCAGGCCGCCGTGGCGCGTGCAAATATCGCCATGTCCGATGTCGATGAAGTCATTCTGGGTCAGGTGCTTCAGGCCGGTGCCGGTCAGGGCCCTGCCCGTCAAGCCGCGATCGCCGCTGGCGTGCCACAGGAAAGCCCGGCTTGGAGCCTGAACCAACTGTGCGGCTCGGGCCTGCGCGCCGTGGCACTCGGCATGCAGCAGATCGCCAATGGCGATGCCAAGATCGTTGTCGCCGGTGGCCAAGAAAGCATGAGCCAATCGCCCCATGCCGCGCACCTGCGTAATGGCCAGAAGATGGGTGACCTCGGCTTTGTCGACACCATGATCAAGGACGGTCTGTGGGATGCGTTCCATGGCTATCACATGGGTCAGACCGCAGAAAATATCGCCGCCCGCTGGCAGATCACCCGCGAAGATCAAGACAACTTCGCTGTCGCCTCGCAGAACAAGGCCGAAGCCGCCCAGAAGGCTGGCAAGTTCGACGCCCAGATCGCACCCGTCACCATCAAGGGCCGCAAGGGCGACGTCATCGTCGACAAGGACGAATATATCCGTCACGGCGCGACCTATGACAGTGTCAGTGGCCTGAAGCCCGCCTTCACCAAGGATGGCTCGGTGACCGCAGCCAATGCGTCCGGCCTGAATGACGGTGCCGCCGTTGTGGTGCTGATGAGCGCTGATGAGGCCGCCAAACGCGGTCTGACCCCTATGGCCCGCATCGCCTCTTGGGCCCATGCCGGGGTTGACCCGAGCATCATGGGCACCGGCCCCATCCCCGCCGTTCGCAAGGCGCTGGAAAAGGCTGGCTGGTCCGTTGGCGATCTGGACCTGATTGAGTCCAACGAAGCCTTCGCTGCTCAATCGCTCTGCGTGGTTCGCGAGCTTGGGCTCGATCCTGCTAAGGTCAATGTTAATGGCGGCGCGATTGCCATCGGCCACCCCATTGGCGCATCGGGCGCACGCATCCTGACCACCCTGCTCTATGCGATGCAGGATCAGGACGCCAAGAAGGGTGTTGCCACCCTTTGCGTCGGCGGCGGCATGGGCGTTGCAATCTGCGTCGAGCGCGCCTGAACCTCCACAAGGCCTAAATGGGCACCGGTGCTTTAAGTACCGGTCGCCTTCCCATGATTTCAAACTCCATGACCCTTAAAGGATAGACCATGACTAAAACTGCAGTCGTGACCGGCGGAACGCGCGGCATCGGCCTGGCCATCACCCAGCAACTCAAGGCCGCTGGCTACAAGGTTGCCGCCCTCTATGCCGGCAACGAAGCCGCTGCTGAGGCCGTCCGCCAGGATCTCGGTGTTCTCTGCATCAAGGCCGATGTGGGTGATTTCGAAGCCGTTGGCGCGGCCTTCGCTGAAATCGAAAAGACGCTCGGCCCCATCGAGGTTCTGGTCAACAATGCCGGGATCACCCGTGACGCCATGCTGCACAAGCTGACCCCCGGTCAGTGGAGCGAAGTGATCCGCGCCGACCTCGACAGCGTGTTCAACACCAGCCGTCACGTCATCGACGGTATGCGCGATCGTAATTTCGGCCGCATCATCAATATCTCGTCGATCAATGGTCAAAAGGGCCAGATGGGCCAGACCAACTATTCGGCAGCCAAGGCTGGCGTGATCGGCTTTACCAAGGCGCTCGCTCAAGAGACCGCGCGCAAGGGCATCACGGTCAATGTCATTGCTCCAGGTTATATTGACACCGATATGGTCGCGGCCGTGCCGGAAAAGGCGCTGGAAGGGATCATCGCCAGCATCCCCGTCGGACGCTTGGGCAAGGCTGAAGAGATCGCCGGCGCCGTGCTCTATCTGGCCTCCGACGGTGCGGCCTTCATCACAGGCTCGACCTTGACCATCAATGGCGGTCAATATATCGCGGGTTAACCGCAGATTTTGAGAAAATGGCATGGCTGTCCAAAATCCGCCCTACTCGGGGTGCATTGAACCGGCCATGCTGTCCTCACGTCTCTACCCCTTTAAGGTTTTTAGACCTCTTCGCGCCTTGGGGCGGCTGTGCCTAGGGCTACTATTTTGCCTCGGAGCCCTATCGGGAGCCCTCGCAGCAGAAGGGCGGCCGGAAGATCGCTCCCGCAATATGCAGACCCTTCGCGACGCCCTGTTCGGGGGACATCGCGATGATGACCGCACCCTCAATGCCCCGATCATTGCGCGCTTTGCCTCCGATGACGGCGACAGTTTCGTGCTGGACCGTTCCCAAGCGCTCCCCCTGATAAGGTTCGACGACCACCGCGAAATCTGGGTCCTTGCCCCCTCTCGCGCCGCGCGTGGCGACATGATCTACAAGAACGATGCGGGCCGACCCGTCCTCCGGGCGACCCAAACCGGGGGATTGACCCTCTTTACGCTCAAACGGCCTGCGGGTGCGGCCGTCGCCCTCGAGGGCAAGGCCCCGCCTGTCCGGCTGATCGTCGGCCCCATGTCACCGAACACCCTGCTGCAACGGTTGGCCCAAGCCAGTGCCCGCGCCTCACGCGCAGCGCAAAAGCTCATTACCTTCGATGCAGAGGATGTGACCCCGGAATCCTCCTATCTCTATGCTGACACAGCCGCCGTTGCTGCCGATGCTGTGGTTCAGCTGTCCAAGCGTCCCGATAATCGCGATCTGCTGGCCAATATAGGCCGCGTGCGCCTGATAGAGGGCCGCCGGGTGGATGTTCGTCAGCAGGGACAAGATCTTCGCATCACCATTGTCATCGATGATGGATTGGCTGGTCGGCCATCGTCTGAGCGGATCGTCAAGGCTTTGGACCGTTAGGCCGATGAGCCCTAACCTTTGAATTGATCCTTGGCGGCGCGCACAGCGCCAAAGGCCTCAGGATCAGACAGGCCGGACTTTCCAAGCGACGCCGCAAGCAGAGGCGCGCGCAAGAAGGGGTTGGTCGCCCGCTCCAGCGCGATGGTGGTTGGTACCGTCGCCTCGCCCCGCTCACGCGCAGCAAAGACCGCTGCGGCCCGGGCGACCACGGCGGGGTCCTGATCCACACTCAAGGCAAACCGTGCGTTCGAGGCCGTATATTCATGGGCGCAATAGACCGTGGTCTCACCCGGCAAATCGGCCAGTCGCGACAGGCTGGCCCACATTTGCTCAGCCGTGCCTTCAAATAGCCGCCCGCAGCCCAGCGCAAACAGGGTGTCCCCGACAAAGGCGACCCCATCGGCGGCGCTATAGAAGCTGACATGGCCCAGCGTATGGCCACCGGTATCGATCACCTGAAACACCGTTTCGCCCAGCTCGACCCGATCACCGTCCGCCACCTTGCGATCCAGCGGCGTCAGACGTTCGACCTCTGCAGGGCCGATGCTGACTGCGCCAGTCTGGTCCTTCAGCTTGGCATTGCCACCCGCATGATCAGGGTGCCAGTGGGTGTTGAGGATAAGATCCAAGCTCCAACCCGCCGCGTTCAAGGCCGCAAGGACCGCGTCCGCATCGGGCGTATCGATGCAGGCGACCTTACCGCTGGCCAAGTCGCGCACCAGAAAGCCGTAATTGTCAGACAGACAGGGAAACTGGCGAATCTCGACGGTCATGGGGCTTTCCTTTTCACGCAGGCCATAGGGCGGTTATATGGCCCAGACGGGTACCCACTCAAGGATAACCCCACAAGACGATGTGAGAGCCCATGCGCCGCGATGTCTTAGAGCTCAGACACTTCTATGCCAGCGCGCTGGGGAAGATCGCCCGTCAGATGGTCGCGCGCAAGCTCGGCCAAGCCTGGGGTGATGGCCACGGGCTGGATATGCTCGGCCTTGGCTATGCGACCCCTTTTCTCGACAGCTTTCGCCCGAAGGCCCGCCGCACCGTCGCCGCCATGCCCGCCGCCCAAGGGGTCGAGGTCTGGCCAAACCCGCTTGGCGCGGCAGGGTCCGAGGATGAGAGCCAAGACCGTCAGGTGCGAGGCCTCTCCTGCCTTACCGATGAACGGGCCCTGCCCCACCCCAACGCCCTGTTCGACCGGATCTTAATGGTCCACGCCCTTGAAGAGAGTGACGATCCGCTCGCGGTTATGCGCGAGGTCGGCCGGGTCATGGCCCCCTCTGGCCGGGTGATCATTGTGGCGGCCAATCGGCGCGGGGCCTGGGCCAATAGTGAAGCCACCCCCTTTGGCCATGGCCGCCCCTTTACACGCGCACAACTCGAAGCCTTGGTGCGTGAGGCCGGACTAGAGCCCACCGCATGGTCCCGCGCCCTCTATCTGCCACCGCTGGCGTGGCTTGGCCCTTGGGCCGAGGCCTTCGAGCAGGCCGGTGCGCGATTGTGGCCGGGCCTTTCGGGTCTGATCCTGCTTGAGGCGGTCAAACAGACCTTTGCCGTCAAGCCAAGAGGACATGGGGCTCGCGTAAGAGCCATGGTTCCAGGCGCGCTACAGCCCATGCCCTCACCCTCTACGGGAAGGGACCGCGTCACAAAGGCGCTTTAACAGGGAAGGACTTGGACCTTTGCACTTTTTGGCCTTAGGTTAGCGTACTGATTTATTCGGTCGAGGGGATGCGACATGAAGTTGATTACAGCCATCATCAAGCCAAGCCGACTGGACGCCGTGCTCGAAGCGGTGACCGAGGCGGGAGCGTCTGGCCTGACCGTCACCGAAGTGCGCGGCTATGGCCGTCAAAAGGGCAAGACCGAGGTCTATCGCGGCGCAGAGTACGAGGTAAAGCTGCTGCCGAAGGTCAAGCTCGAGATCGCGGTCCCAACCGACGTCCTCGACGCCGTGGTGGAGGCCATCGCCCGCACGGCCAATACCGGCAAGATCGGTGACGGCAAGGTCTTTGTCATGGATCTGGAATCAGCCCTACGCATCCGCACCGGCGAGCGCGACGCCTTGGCCATCGCCGGATAGGCTAGGGTTTCACAGCTCTGGTCAGGGCTCTGGCCGCTGGATCGCCACCTGATGGGGATAGGGCACCAAAAAGCCCTCCTCAGCGAGCGCGCGCTTAGCGGCAACCAAAAGCTCAGACCGGGCGAGCCCATAATCCTCGCTCTTGACCCAGGCCCGCAGCGCCACCTCGGCCCAGCTCTCCGATAGGGTCATGGCCTCGGCCAAGACCGCAGGCTCAGGCAAAACCAAAAGGTGACTGGCGCCAACCCGCTGCAAGGTCTCCAGCGCCTTGGCCAGATCATCATGAAAATCGATCCGGAAGGTTAGGTCGACGCGCCGCTCAGCATGGTGGGTGAAGTTGACGATCAGTTCGCCAAACACCTTACCGTTGGGGGCCACCACCTTGACATTATCGACCGTGGCCAGTTCGGTGACGAATAGGTCTAGGGCCTTAACCGTACCCTGCCGCCCGCCGATCTCGACAAAGTCACCGACCCGATAGGGCCGAAAGAGCAGCAGCATCACCCCGGCGGCGACGTTGGATAGGGCACCTTGCAGGGCCAAGCCGACGGCCAAAGAGGCCGCGCCCAGAACCGCCAAGACCGAGGTGGTCTGCACGCCCAGTTGCTGCAGCACGGCCACGCCGCCGACCACCAACACCGCATAGCGCGCCAAGGAGGCGGTGAAACTGCGCAGGGTCTGATCACCCGTGCGGTGGCGTTCAAACTGATCAAACAGGCGGCGTACGAACCTTGCGACCCAGCCCGAAGCCCATAGGGTCAAGATCAGAACAAGACCGGCCACAGCAAATCGAACAACAAAATCCCCGGCCGCCCCGGCAAAGCGGTGCACAATGTCCGCATCCGCCGCGAGCGCCTGAATCTTGGACAGGCCCGCGCCCTCAGCCACTGCGGCGGCGTTCTGGGCCAAATCTGTCAGTCCTGAAGTGATCATAATCGGCCGATCAATATCCTGCTCGACCCGAGGAAAACCCGCTGTCGATGAGGGCTGAATATAGACCCTAAGCCCTGCACCGCAACCATACGCCGCCTAGCGCCACAACAATCGACCCACAAAAGCCTCTTGCACAAAGCCCCGCCCACAGATAGGTATCCGCCCCTCACTCTGATCGTGCCACGGCCTCCGGAGAGGTGGCAGAGTGGTCGAATGCACCGCACTCGAAATGCGGCATACCCGCGAGGGTATCGTGGGTTCGAATCCCACCCTCTCCGCCAGTAATCCCTTACAATTCGGTACCCGTAGAGAGATTACTCTTGGCCACCAAGTCTCGTGCTGACCTTTTGAAGCGGCTGGATCCCTATTGGAAAATGGAGGCCGCAAATGTGCTGTTGGTGCCAGCATTTTTGCTCTGGCTAAACCAATGGCAGATCAGCGTGATTACCGTCGCGCCGATGGCGGCGACCACACTGCTCCTCGTCATTGGCGCCCTCTATTGGCGCGGTAAGGTTCGACATTTGCGGGGAAATGGTGGTGATTTCGCGGGCCTTTTGCGCATCATTTCCGTGTGGCAGCGCCCCGCCTTGGTCCTGACCCTCTTGGGGTGCGGGATGGCTGTGATCGGTTGGCTGTTTCCCGCTTGGTCGGCTGGGCTCGCCGACCGAAACATCGCAACCGGCTGCGCAATCCTAGCGGTTCTGGAATATGTCAACTATTACCACCGGCAGCTGCAGCATTTTGACAACCGCGAAGATTTCCAGCGCCTACTCGCGGGCAAGGGTTTTCGAAAGTCTTGGCTGTCGCGTGACCTTGAGGCGCTAAGGAAAGTCTCAAGCTGACAATGTCGGGTCCGGCGCGATCTGGACCAGCATCTTGCCGAAATTGTCGCCTCTGAGCATTTCGGCAAAGGCGCTGGGGACGGCCTCGAGCCCTTGGCGGATATCTTCGCGATATTGGAGTTGGCCCGAAGCGACGAGGGGGCCCACCTCCTCTAGGAATTGGTCGTGGTGGTCTGCAACAAAGTCGCCGACAAACAGGTCCCCAACCTTGACGCCTCTGGCCTTAAAGATCGCATCGCCGCGCGCCATCAGGGCGGCTCGGGCGTCTGTGCTACCGTCATCGCCATAGTGGGCAATCAGGCCGCAGATCGTCATCCGTGCGCCCGCGTTGAAGAGGGGCAGGACTGCGTCAAAGACTGCGCCGCCGACATTTTCAAAATAGACATCGATCCCGCTGGGGCAGGCCTTGGCCAGATCCTCGGCAAGGCTGGGACTGAGATGGGAGACGCAGGCATCAAAGCCTAGCTCGTCCGTAACAAAGCGGCACTTGGCCTCCTTACCTGCAATACCGACCACCCGCGCGCCGCGCAGCTTGGCCAACTGGCCTGCGATCTGACCGACGCCGCCCGAGGCTGCAGAAATCACCACCGTTTCACCGGGCTTCGGCGCGGCCATCAGGATCAGGCCTGCATAGGCGGTGAGGCCCAACATACCCAGCACCCCGACCGCCTGAGAAATACGCCCTTGCGCCGGATTGAGCTTACGCGGCACCATATAGCCGGGACGCGGAACCCCCTCGCCCATCAGGCCATAGGCGGCCCAGCCATTGGTGTTGAACACCAGATCGCCCGCTTCAAACCCCTCCATCCGGCTCTCGATCACCTGCGAGACGGTGCGGGCATGGCAGGGCGTACCGGGCCGGTCGACACCGCGCCGCTTATAGCCCCACTGATAGGGGTCCAGTGAGATGTAGAGCGTGCGGGTCAGGGCCTGACCCGGACCGGGCGAGGGGATCGGGGCCTCTTTCAGCACGAAGGTCTCAGCGTCTGGCCAAGCCCCTACAGGCTTATCCGAAAGGGTCCAGAATCGGTTCATGACGGTCTCCTGATGGGTCAGCCTTGAGGCTAGCCCTCCCCCGCGCGGCTGGCAATCGACCGGGCTCCTCGCTCGCCGCTAGCGTCCCGCCCTGTTGCATATTAGGCTTTCAAGGACGCGCCTTTTGGGTGCTCTGACTCGAGAGGGCAAGAACCAATGACCCCGTTACATTTTCGGTCCGCCACCGCCATTGCCGCCGCCATTCGCAGCGGTGAGATCACCGCCCGCGCGGCGCTGGAGCACTTCCTCGATCGGGTTGATCAGCATAATGGCCCGCTCAATGCGGTGATCTATCAGGACCGAGAGGGCGCGCGAGCCAGAGCCGATGCGGCGGACGCGGCCCGAGCGGCAGGCGACGAGCTTGGCCCCCTCCATGGCGTGCCCATGACCATCAAGGAGAGCTATCAACTGCCCGGATCGCCAACCACCTATGGCATTCCGGCCATGAGGGACAATGTCACCCAGCGCACGGCAGTGGCGATTTCGCGTCTGCAGGCGGCCGGCGCCAACGTCTTTGGCAAGACGAATGTGCCGATCCGGTTGGCGGATTTTCAGAGCTATAACGACATTTACGGCACCACCAACAATCCGTGGGACCTGACCCGGACGCCCGGCGGGTCATCCGGCGGGTCGGCCGCCGCTCTCGCGGCAGGTCTCACCAGCCTTGAGATGGGCAGCGACATTGGCGGATCGATCCGTAATCCAGCCCATTTTTGCGGCGTCTTTGGCCATAAGGGTACGTGGAACCTGGTACCGCCTCGCGGTCATTCGCTCGATGACAGCGTATCGCCCACAGATATTTCGGTGGTCGGACCGCTGGCCCGGTCCGCCGACGATCTGGAACTGGCCATGATGTTGGTGGCGGGAGACGACGATGCCGATTGGCGCGGCTTTAGCGACCAGCTACCCGGATTGGATGGCCCCCTATCGGACCTGACCATCGGCATATGGGCCTCCGATCCGATCTGCCCAACCTCCGCTGCGGTGGGTGCAAGGCTGCAGGCCGTCGCCGACGCGCTGGGCCGGGCCGGGGCCAAGATTGATGAGCACTCACGCCCAGACTTCTCAGCGGCCCACAGCTACGAGACCTTCAACGGCCTCCTATCCTCGGCCATGTCGGCGCGGGCCTCGGATGAGGATGTCAAGCGCGCCC
Organism: Pseudomonadota bacterium; assembly: GCA_041182125.1. Lineage (GTDB taxonomy): Bacteria > Pseudomonadota > Alphaproteobacteria > Caulobacterales > Caulobacteraceae > CAISGS01. The sequence goes on along the minus strand of JBEGOG010000022.1, from coordinate 2,413 downwards.
AGACCCGGTTAGCCACCCTTGCGCCCGACGATCAAAGCCCCCTTGCGAAACAACTGCGCTGGCAGACCATGACCCTGCGCGACTGGTCCCGGCTGAATGAGGCCCGCAATAGGATCCGCTGGGCTTGGCATCGCTATTTTGGCGAGGTCGATTTCCTGATCACCCCCGTCATGCCGGTCACCGCCTTCCCGCACGACCATGGCCGCGAGGGGTCGCGCATGGTTGATATTGACGGAAAGGCTATACCCTATTTCAACCAGACCTTCTGGGCCGGGTTGGCCGGTGTGGCCTATCTGCCCGCCACCGTCTTCCCAGCCGGATTGGCCACCGACGGATTGCCGGTCGGTCTACAGATCATCGGCCCGGCCTATAGCGACCTTCGCACCATTGGCCTGGCCCAGCGGCTCGAGGCCATGGGCTTTGGCTTTACCCCGCCGCCGGCCTATCGGGCCTAGGGCAGGGCATAGGCGACGACATAATCGCCCTTGGCCCTCGTCATGCGCGCACCACCGGCCGAGACCACGACATATTGCTTGCCGGTCTTGGGCGAGACATAGCTGGAGGGCGTGCCGCCGACGCCGACAGGCAAGCGGCCCGCCCACAGGACCTTGCCGGTCTCGTTGTCATAGGCCCGTAGATAGGGGGGTCCATGGTCGCGGCATGGAAGGTCAAGCCGCCCGCCGTGGTGATCACCCCGCCCAGCCCCATCGTGCCAATCGGCAGGGGGATGTGGGACGCGAGGCCCAAAGGTCCGGCCGTCTCTGCCGTGCCGACGGGGACCTGCCAGACGATCTTGCGGCTCTTCACATCGATGGCCGTCATCATGCTCTGGGCCGGTTGCAGGCAGGGCGTGAACAGGGGACTGACCATCCAGGTGTTTTTGGCCTTATAGGCCACGCCCTTGAGGCTGGCTTCAGGGCGATCCTTGGCCCGGCTCAACTGGATATTGGGTTCCTTCGACGGCATGAGACTGACGGTCTGGGGGATGCGGACATCGGTCATCAGCAACAGGCCCCGGCGCGGGTCATAGGCGCCAGACCCCCAGTTCATACCGCCGCCATTGCCCGGAGACTGTAGCGAAGCCTTCTCACCGCCGGGTGGTGTGAAGTCACCATCATAGCGCACGCTCTTGAAGCTGATCCGGCAATAGAGCTGGTCGAGCGGGGTTGCGCCCCACATCATCTTTTCGGTGATAAGGCCCGCGCCAACCGTCGGCATATCGACCGAATAGGGCTGGGTGGGCGAGAGCCACTCGCCCGGTTGTGGACCGCCCGGGACCTTGACCTCAACCACCTTGGTCAGGGGCTTTCCATCGCGCCGGTCGAGGACGAAGATCTGGCCGCGCTTGGTCATCTGAACCAAGGCAGGCGCGCTGCCACCGGCGACAGGGAAGTCGATCAGCATCGGCTGAGAAGGGACATCATAGTCCCACACATCATGGTGCACGGTCTGGAAGTGCCAGCGCACCTTGCCGGTCACCGCATCGAGCGCCACCACCGAGGAGGAATAGACCTCGCTCAGCCGTGAGCGGTGCGAGCCCCAATAGTCCGGCGTCGCATTGCCGGTCGGCAGATAGATCAGGCCCAGTTCCGGATCAAAGGCCGGGGTCGACCAGACATTGGGCGTGCCGCGCGTATAGGTCTGACCGGGCGGCGGCAGCTTGCTGATGGCCGGATTGCCCAGATCCCACGCCCAAGACAGCTCGCCCGTTACCGCATCAAAGGCCCGCACGACGCCAGAGGGCTCGGACAGTTCTTGATTGTCGGCCACCCAGCCGCCGATGATCACCCGGTTGCCAATCACGGTCGGCATGGAGGTCTGGAAATAGAAGCCGGTCTTGATCGGCCCGATGCCGGTCGTAAGGTCCACCTTACCGCCCTTACCAAATCCCGGACATAGTTTGCCCGTATCGGCGTCCAGTGCGATCAGTTCCGCATCAATGGTTGAGCTAATGATCCGGCGCGCGCAGAGCCCGGGCACAGGTGCCGCCATGTGAGCGGTAGGGGCGAGGTCCGAAGACTTGGCCAAGGCGACCTTGGGCTGGTTGCCATCCCAATAGCCCACGCCGCGGCAGCGGTTCCAAAAGCCCGGCTTGACCTTGGGGTCGTGACGCCAGATCTCCTTGCCGCTGTCAGCATCGAGCGCGATGACAATGTTGGTCGGGGTGCAGAGATAGACCTTGTCGCCAATCTGCATCGGCGTGTTCTGGTCCTCAGAGCCGCGATTGGGAGCCTCGCCGGTGCGGAAGGTCCAAGCGACCTTCAGGCCAGAGACCGTCTCACGATTGATCTGATCGACCGGCACATAGCGCGCGCCGCCCGGATCGCGGCCATAATAGCGCCAGTCAGAGCCCGCCTCAGCAGGGGGCGCGCCGTCGGCAAGCTTAGCCGGGGTGGTGGCTTGGCCTTGGCTA
>JBEGOG010000021.1:0-11061 GCA_041182125.1 Pseudomonadota bacterium | reverse complement strand
CTTGTCACTTGGGCCGACAGGTGCCCTTCAACTCGATTTGGGCCTTGATGTGCAGCATGGCGCAGAGCTCCTGGCCAAACTGGCAGAGCATGCCGTTGGGCTGCACCTCACGCAGGACCGCATAGCCTTTGAATTCGGTGTCCGTGATTGCAAAGCGAAGCGTCCGCTTGACGCCCTGATCGTCTGTGAACGGGACGCTCAGCGCCTCCAGACCCGGCGGAAACGCATATTCACCGGCAGGCAGGATTGCGAAGCCGGACGGCATGATCGCCACGGCATTTCGGGTGTTCCACAGTCGAGCGGTAAAGCGGAGCGGCATAGTCCCGCCCTGTTCCTTGCTCCCCATGAACGAATGCTCCACCAGCTTGGCGGAGCCGGTGCATTCGACCTCTTGATAGGACGGCGCGGCCAGCACGGGGACTGCAATCGCAGCAACCGCCAGCGCAGCGGCTCCCCTGGCGGGTTCCAAAGTGGACAGAGAACGCATTCTTACCTCCATTCCATGGGCAGGATTGCCCATGGTGGAAGGGGTAGGTCAGCGCGCAAGCGTACTTGGGAGGAACAGGCTTAGCATGAAATTCTTCTGTGGATGATTACTTCATTCCTCAAAATTGTTTGTAGACAAATTTCTACTGTAAATGAAAATGCATGCATGAAATCAAAAGCACTAAAGATCGCTATAGTCGGGATAATTATCGTAATCCTGCAATGGTATTATTTTCCGATTGGTCTTTGCAAGTCAGAATTTGAAGGTGCATCTGCGCCACCTCCTAATGGTCTATGGCATTACGTTATAATGCGACATCCAATATATTTGCCTTATTGTGGGTTAGAATGACAATAAACTCATCATCTTATCAAGATCTTTTAAATGATTGGAATTTTACAGGAACTCCGTCTGGAACAAGTGCAATCTTCGGAGGGGCAGTCCCGTCAATTTCAGGTAAGTATCAAGTAAGCTACTCTTTTTTTACGAGCCAAAATCAAGTTGAATTGAGCTATTATGGTGGAGATGCTTTAGCAGAATCCTTTGCTACAAATTATATAACAACTGTCGAAAATGCCTTCAGATCGATATTTGAGTCTCCCGCCCAGGCGTCAGGATATCGAACTTGGTTCCAAGATGTTTCGAATATTACGTTTACAACGCCGTCCTCAGGGGAGGGATTAATCGCTGTTGGCCAATCTAACACGAATATTGACCCGATTGATCGCGATCCATTCGACAACTCATCAGTATCAGCCTTTACCTACGTTTTTGAAGACAATTTGTCACCGGATGGCTTACAGTATGGTGATATTTGGATAAACTCAGAGCATGGTGGAAATGTCTGGCTGATGGACCCAATTATCTCCCCAGGAACGGCAGCCTTTAAAATAGTTCTTGAAGAACTTATGCACTCTCTTGGCGTGGATATACTTGAGAGCGATCCACTAACATCCTTAACTACAATCAGGGCCCTGGAATTTAATAGCCACAAGTACACTGTTACGTCGTATTTTGATCACCCAGACATGGTTTTTGGTGGCAATGTTGGGCCATATCCGGGCGGGCTTCAAATACTCGACATCGCGGCTCTACAAGCCATTTACGGAGCCAACACAAGCATTCGCAACGAAGATAGCGATGGTAATGCGCTGACAACCGGAACAACATACGGCATCGGTCAGGGCTTCGGAGCAACCGCAAGCGATGCATTTGTCTACACAATCTGGGACGGCGGCGGCTCAACCGATGCCATCGACGCAACCGGCTATCAAACTGGCGTAGAGATCGATCTTCGCGAGGGACATTTCAGCTCCATCGGTGATCGTGGAAACGGTCAAGCGGTTGCCTTCGACTCTGGCGAATATGACGCAGGGAATGTGGCTATCGCCTTTGGCACCGTGATCGAGCATGCCATCGGAACCAACCAGAACGACATTCTTCGCGGCAACGCTGCCGGAAATGACCTTCAAGGCATGGACGGGAATGACGTTTTGATCGGCGATGCCGGGAACGACACTCTCACCGGCGGCATGGGAAATGACACATACTACATCGATCTGTCCGTGCGGTCAGGCATAGACACTATCATCGAGGGGGCGATCGCTGGCACCGCAGACACCATAAAGTTCGTGAATGCCGAAGGCCTCAGCATCGGTGATTTAGGATTCGTATACGATACCAACTCGCTCGCCATGTCATTGGGCGACTACACGGTTTATCTGCCATTTTTGGAGGAAGCCAAAGTCTGGGGCAATGTGCGCACCACATTTATAGAATATATCGAGATTAATGGACAAAGCTATGATCTCAATAAATTATTGCCGTTCTTTAGCATCCAAATCAATCCACCCGGCGGGGCTGTAGTCACTCACCAAGGCGGCACAGGAAACGATATAATTACGGGTTCGAGCGGCAATGACGTTATCGATGGCTCTAGTGGCAATGACACATTGAATGGTGGGTCTGGAAACGATTATATTATAGGTTCTTGGGGTGACGATATCTATTATGCATCTGGAGGAAATGATATCATTTCTGATAGATCAGAAAATTCCGGGACACTTTTAGCCGGATATGACAAAGTTTACATTAATCACAACTCAGATGACGTAAATATTTTTGGCATGGATGGTGGAAGGGATCTGCTATTCGAAATGCCTGATGGATCGACATTGATACTTGACGGACAATATACAGATTTGCCGAACAGAACAATCGTAACGGTGATTGAAGAGGTGATATTTATTGATAAGATCCTCTACCTTTCAGTTGTACCAGATGGACTAACATCTTCTTCTCGCTTCACGAGTGGTGCTGGATATGGGCGTGGTTTCTACACAACTGGAAGCTTAACAACCCCAACGATATTAGGATCATATGACGATAGGATTTATGCCAGCTCAACCGGGCCGCAGTTTATTCATGCTGGTGATGGTGATGACGTCGTTTACTCTCATTTCGGGATGGATAATCTTCGCGGTGGTGCGGGGAACGACTTCCTTCATGGTGGTTCCAGTAACGACACTTTAGACGGCGGCGCTGGAGATGACCATCTTTATGGTGAGACAGGTGATGATTTACTTGTTGACATTAGTGGAGGCCTGAATATTCACGATGGCGGCTCAGGTAACGACACTTATTACCTCCAGCATTCGGGAATGACGACCATCAAGGATTCTATCGGGAGCGATACGCTGCGGATGGAATTTTATGGCGCTAATATTGACGCCAGCCAGATAAGGCTGGTTTCGACACTTGATGTTGATGACATAATTGTAGCTGTGGGCTCATATAACCTCACGTATATCGAAGATTTTTACAATAACACAATTGAGACATTCCGCTTTCGTGATCCTGCATCTTATACATTTACGAGTTACGATAAAAATTGGGTGATTTCAAACATCTCGTTTGGCGGTCTAGCCGGATCAAACGCAGCAGATAACATCACACTGACGTCTGCTCAGGCTTATTACGGGTTGGGCGGGAATGACGCGATAACAGGGAGCGCTTCGGTGGATACTCTGTATGGTGGCACAGGAAATGATGTGCTGAATGGCGGCGCTGGCGCAGACAGCATGTTTGGTGAGATCGGTCACGATGTGTACTTTGTTGATGCTGGTGACGCTGTCGCTGATAACGGAACTTCTGACAATGATTTGTATCTTGTCAGTGCTGCTGCCACAGGAAGCTACACTATCTCAGATAATGGCGGGGGCAATGACGCGATTTATGTGACACTGCTGATTGGTCAGACCTATGGATTTTCGACCGATGGGGCATCGCTGTTTATCAATCTGATCTCTGGGAGTGATACCTCAACGATCACCATTGCATCGCAATATGGCGCTGGCGCAAACGCCCTGGTCGAGCGGATTATGTTTGGTAGCTTTGCCGGTGATGTGAACAGCTATGACGGCAGCTACACCCACAGTGGTGGGTTCATCATGACTGCCAATGGACTCAGTCAGACCCTTTCCTTCACCGTAGCAGGCGAAACTATCAACGGCAGCTCTGATACGCTGGTGGCAGACTTGATTTATGCCAATGGCGGCAATGATGTTGTCTACGCCAATGCTGGTGCTGACACTGTCTATGGTGGTGACGGAAATGACTACGCCTATGGCGAAGATGGCAACGACACGCTGTACGGCGATGCTGGCGATGATGTGCTGAGCGGCCAAGACGGGAATGACGTCCTGTGGGGCGGCGCTGGTGTTGATTACCTCTGGGGCAACACCGGCAACGACACCCTGTACGGTGAAGCTGGTGCTGATGCTCTTCGCGGCCTTGAGGGTAATGATACAATTTATGGTGGGGACGATAACGACAACATCCGAGGTGATGATGTCGATAGCGCGTCCAATTTCAGCGGCGCGGGATATGACGAACTGCACGGCGGCAACGGCAATGACAACATAGCTGGCGGCTCTGGCAACGATATCCTCTATGGCGATGCAGGACAGGATACGCTGTGGGGTAATGCCGAGGCTGACACCTTCGTGTTCGACACCAGCAGTAATGCCATGGACTATGTCATGGATTTTGATGCTCAAGCTGGCGGGGACATTCTCGATATCTCAGGCGTCTTCAACGAAAGCTATGACGTGGTGGCTTCGCTCTCCAGCTTTGTGCAGTTACAGGCTCTCTCCGCCCATACCCGCGTTCAGGTGGACCGTGATGGCTCAGGTAGCGCCTTTGGTTGGGAGAACGTGGCGCAGCTGCAAGGTCTGACAGGCCTGAACCTGAGCACCCTCCAGTCCAATGGCGCGCTGATCGTCGATTAAGGCTTATCACTTCCAACGGACAATCCCCCTTTCGAACACAGGGGCAACTGCATCCCATTCGGGGATCTCGGTTGCCGCCTGCGCCGCATTCCAGTGCCATGACGATCACCTCGCGCTCATTGAGAACGAACGGCGCGAAGGCGGGACTGGCGGCGCGGCGCTCTCGTGGGCAGCGGCTTGGTCGCCGCCCAAAACTGTCCCCTAATGATATCGCCAACGCACGGCATACGTTGGCATGCAGTATTGTCCGAAAGCGCAACTCGCACTGCGGCTCGGCGTTAGTCGGGTGACGCTATGGCAGGTCACGAGCGTTGTGCTGACAGGTCTATTTCCAGTGGACATTCCCGCGCTTCATCACGCGCTCGATAACCTTGTGCTCGCGCATGGTTTCCATCACCTGTTGCTTGGGCAAAACCTCTGGCGTGGGCAGTTCATCGCGGCGACAGATTAAAATGGGTGATGCGGTGGGAATAGTTGCACGAGCGGCTGCGAGCAGGGCACCTTCGCCGCGCTGCACAATATTACCGGTAATCGGGAAGTTGGTCAGTGCAAAGATGTAGGGCGCAATCTTGTCGGCAATTCGCCCCATAAACAGGATGTTTTCCTGATAAGGAATAATGACGCCTTCAACCCTGTCCTCGACATCAACGCCGTCCTCGTCCTCGTAGCGCATTATCATGGTGAAAGCGCCGGGATTGTCGTTCACGCCACATGTCAGCGCCATGATCATGATCTGGGACTCGTGATCGTAAAAGAACGGGACATAGGCTGCATAGTGACCGGCAATCTGGCTCAACCGCCCTTGATCGAGCGGATGCCTCGGAAGGTAAAAATGGTGAAGCGCGTTGGTCACAGCATCGCTGCTGACAAGGGCCTCCATTTCAGACTGTTTGATCGCGGCGGCCAATTCCAATGGGAAGCGGGCGGCAAAGACATCCCAGAGTTTTTCTGTCAGGTCATCAATGCCCCTGACCGCCCTGCCGTTGGCAAAGCGGTTCACCGTATCCGTGTTCGCCTGATAACTGAGATCGGCAAGCGCCCTGACCTGATTGGGGAAAGAAAGTCTCTGGTCATCGCTCAGGCGCTTAGAAGCTCTGCGCACGGCATCAATCGTGAGCCCATTCAACGTGAAATCTGGCAGTTGCATCGCATTCACTCCGCCGCACTTATGACGCACGCATAGTGCGTCACTAATGCGCTGACAAGCGGTGACATGCAGCGAGAACGCTGCCGCTTCGGAAGCGCAACAATGCCTGTCGCCCATCACCCTGCTGCCCGGAAGCCCGGCAATTCGCTGTGGCACGAGCAGGAGAAAACCCATGTCCGGCGGTCACGGCTGGCCCTTTGATGATCTGGCGGGGTGCATCGGCACCACCCCTAGCAATGACAACAATCGCCCGTGGGAGATTGTCGTCCCCTTTGAACACACGTTGCGTTCGCAGGCGGTCGTGCAGCGGCTCGCCATGGTGGTCTCGGCGCTGGATATCAGCCGCCGGGACATGCCGAACTGGATAGCCGATCAGTTCGAGGCCTTCGACCGGCGCGGCGGGCGGTTCATCTGGAAAGGCGGCGCGCCGTTCCATCTGCCGGAAGTCGAGGATGCGTTTCCCGACGATGGCAGCTTCACCTGGTTTTCCGACCTGAAAAAGTTCGCTGCCTGCCCGCCGCGCCAGTTGCCGCAATGGCGCGTGCTGCCGCGCTTGCAGCTTCTCTACCTCGCCATCGCCGCGTGGCGGCCCGAAGTGGCCGTCCACGTCATCCGCTGACCCGCACTCTCATTCGCGGGCGCGGGCTGGCCGCGTCTCGCCAACTTAGAAAGGACGTACTATGACTGACCATACCCGGTATGAAATCGACTATGACGCCGATGGCAACCGGCAGGCGCTGCTGCCCTATCGCGACCCGCTGCCGCCGATTGTCGATGACCGGCAATTCCGCAAACCGCGCGGGGGCGTCTTCGGTGGCATGGTCTCTGCCGCCGTCATGTTCCTGCTGATGGTGCTGGCGGTGATCCTGTTTGAGGTCTTCGCCGGTCCCCAGCTGCGCCCGTCGTCGTTTCTGGCCATGTTCCACGGTCGGCAGATTGCCGAGAACAAGGCCTATGAGCTGGAAACGCAGGCGCAATATGACGCCTGGGCGCGCGAGGTCGAAGCGCGCACCAACCATGTCATCGAGCAATACCGCGCCAAAACCCAGGCCGTGCAGATGAACTATCAGGCCGTTTACGAACGGGCGCGGGTCTATTCGACCGCCACGGCGGAGATGCAGAAGGACTATGTCCACCAGACGATGACACAGACGCGCGCGCAGACGACGGGCAGCGAGCAGCTCGCCAACTGGGCGAACTTCTTCGCCGACATCTTCCGCCCCGTCGATCCGCAGCTGTCCGAGAGTCTGGAGACTTATTCGCAGGACGTATCCGACCGTCTGCGTGCGAAGCTGGACGAGTCCGTTTCGAAGGGCGTGACCATCGACGTTGCTGGCTGGGATACCGGCCTGCCGACGCCGGAACAGATCAACCAGACCTATGCCGACATCAAGCCGCTGGAAATGCCGCCTCTGCCGCGCATGAGCCGCGACAAGCGCGGTGTGTACGACGGTGAATGACAATCGGGGGACCAATCCCATGATCCGCTTTGAACAACTGGTTTTCGGCCTGCTGCCCCGTTTCTTCGGGGCAGTCTGGCAGTGGGATCGGCGGCAGCGGGAAGAGGAAGCCCGGCTGCGCGCAGCGCAACAGGAGCACCTCATGGCCATTGCCGCTCCCTCCGGCAAGCTGGGCGATGGCAGGCTTGCCAGCATAAGGGATGCCGACACGCGCAATATGCTTGACGCCAACGGCCTGTTTCTCGGCGCGCAACAGCGCCGGATGCTGTTCTTCTCTGGCGAAGGGCATCTGATGACCTACGCCCGCACGGGGAGTGGCAAAGGGCGGGACTATGTCCTGCCCAATCTCGCCCATGTCCGCGACCGCTCGCTGCTGGTCGTGGACGTGAAGGACGGCGAAAACTGCTACGCCTCGTACAAGCACCGCTCGGAGACGCTGGGGCAGCCCTGCATCTATCTCAATCCGTTCGGCCTGCTCGGCTTGCCGAATACGCGTATCAACCCGCTTCAGGTGCTGGTCGATATCGTCGCCAGTGGCGGGGAGATCGACACGCAGCCCGACGAGATTGCGCATATCCTCATTCCGCCTGCCACCAAGGGCGGTGAGAATGATTGGGTGCGCAAGGGTGCCATGCGGTTGCTGGCAACCCGCATGGAATATCTGGCCAATCTCGAACCCCACAACTGCACGCTCGGCGGGCTGTGGCGCTTCGTCAATGCGTCGGTTCAGGACATGGAACGCGCCTTCAAGATGATGACGGCCTGCGGGATCGAAGGGATCGAGCGCCGCGCCGCCGCCATGGCCACCACCTTCGCCGATGCGCCAAAGCAGTTCGAGGCCTACAAGTCGGAAGCGATTGAGGCGCTGAATGCCTTCGAGGTTGGCAAGACGCTCGACCGCTCCACCAGTGGGCATGACTTTGACTTCGGACGGCTCAAGCACGAGCCGTGCACGGTCTATATCATCGCGCCAAGCGACAAGCTGGCGGTGATTGCGCCGTGGATCAGCCTCGTGGTGAACCACGCCATTGAGGCCATTGCCCGCGAGCGCGGCAAAGTCCGCACCTGTTTCCTGCTGGATGAATTCCCGCAGCTGCCGCCTGCGCCAGCTGTGGTGAAGGCGCTCCAGCTCTATCGCGGGAAAGGCATCCAGCTCTGGATATTCTCGCAAGGTCGGTATTCGCTGGAATCGCGCTGGTCGAAAGACCGCGTGAAAGAGTTTGAGGATCAGGCCGCCATCTTCACTATGACCGGCGTTGAAGACCCGGAACTGCTGCGCGACATTGAAAAATGGTCGGGCAACAAGACGGTGGTGACACAAGGGCAGAATGTCGGCGGCGGTGCCGTGGAAAGCGCCGGTCGCAACCGAAGCGAAACCCGCCGTGCCGTTCTGCAAAGTGAGGACATCCGCCGGATCGGCGATGGCCGCCAGATTATTAAGGTGGCAGGCCTGCAACCGCTCTTCGTTTGCCAGCGGCTGCCGTTCTACACGGTCAGCCCATGGAAAGATCAGATTGGCGATGTTCGGACGCTGCACATGGGATGATAGACCCATTGTGCACGCGCAATATTTGCAAACAATCAAGCAATTATCGTATAATAAAATTATGTACTCATAGAAGACGCAAGGCGTCATTGAGACATGGGCGCGGGTAGAGGCATGTAAACGCGAATGTTTCTCCCTAATCGGAATTGGATGCAGCGTAATTGAATCCCCGCGCCTCGACAACGAGGCGCTGTCTATTGGACAGCATGAGGGATGGACGTGTCACCGCTGACACCAGAAGAGATTTCCGAACTGCGCACACTTGCTGGAAATACCAGCATGTCCGAAGAGCGTTTTTCCGAACTTATCAAGTTTATGGATGCCGTGGTGATGGCCGCGATTGACATCCATACCGGCAGGCATCCGGTTCAGCTCTCGCTATCGCAGCGAGCAAACAGGTATTTTCAAGGCAATTCTGATCATGCTAGGATGGGAACATCCTTAGAACATGAAGCTGTTGACCTCGATATTGAGGGCGCGAACAACACCACAACATTCGGCCCGGAGGGGCATTTGCGCCATGAGTAGAAAATTAAACCAGAAAGCAATTATCTACGCCCGAGTAAGCACCAAAAGACAGGCATTGGAGGGCAACGGCCTGACGTCACAGGAAACCCGCTGCCGTGAGTACGCGGGCTTCCGAGGCCATGAAGTGATCGCCGTGTTCACCGACGATATGTCGGGCGGGGTCGCCACGCGCCCTGGCTTCGATGCCATGCTCAAATACATTCGCGCGCACCGCAAAAAGGGGCTGGTGGTCGTCATTGACGATATCAGCCGCATGGCGCGTGACGTGCGGGCGCATTTCGAACTTAAGCATGCGATATTCAACGCAGGTGCCTCGCTGGAATCTCCTTCCATCGAGTTTGGTGAAAATTCCGATGCGCTATTTGTCGAGCATGTGCTGGCCAGCGCGGCACAGCACCAGCGCCAGAAGAACGGGGAACAAGCTCATAACCGCATGCGCGCTCGTATGATGGGAGGCTTCTACGTTCATACCGCGCCATTTGGATATGACTATGTGGACGGGAAAGACGGCGGGCGCGTCCTCATTCCTTATGAACCATTGGCCTCAATCATCACTGAAGCCCTGAACGGCTTTGCAGAGGGCCGCTTCAACTCCAAAGCCGAAGTGAAAAGGTTCTTGGAATCCCATGCAGATTTCCCAAAGACCAAGTATGGCACTGTGACCAATCAGCAGGCTCACCGCGTGCTGACTCGACCGATCTATGCCGGATATCTGAAAAGCGAGGCCTTTGGGCTCAGCCTGCGCAAAGCCCATCACCAAGGGCTTATCTCGCTCGAAACCTACGAGCGGAATCAGGCCAAGCTGGCTGGCAAGGCCTATGTGCCTGCGCGGGCCGATGTCAGCGAGGATTTTCCGCTACGTGGCTATGTGGTTTGCGGCGAATGCGGCCATCCTCTGACGGCGAATTGGACCAAAGGCCGCAATCGGAAGTACCCTTATTATGTGTGTCGCCACCGTGGCTGCGACATGTGGGGCAAATCTGTTGCACGCGACAAGATCGAGGAAGCTTACGAGGCGCTGCTCCGGTCAATCGTGCCAACGGAAGAGATGTTCAACGCTCTCTTGGTCCTCTTCAAGAAGCGCTGGAGCGAGAGCGAATCTCGCACGAAAGAGGAACGCACATCGCTGAAACTGCAAATCAACGCGATTGAGAAAAAGGTCGGTCAGTTGCTGGAGCGTATCGTCGATACCACCAGCGAGTCAGTGGTCAGTGCCTATGAACGCAAGGTCGAAGACCTGGAGCGGGAAAAGCTGTTGCTATTGGAAAAGACGGCACGATGCGGCACGGCGCTGGGTAAGTTCGACGAAACTTTTCGAACCGCGTTCGATTTTCTCGCAAACCCTTGGAATATTTGGGAAACTGGAGGCCTTCCCGAGAGGAGAACAGTATTGAATCTCACCTTGGCGTCGCATCTCGTATGGGACTGGAATCAGGGTGTTCGAACCGCTGAATTGTCCTTACCTTTCAAGGCATTACAGGACGAAAACGAGGCAAAAATGATAATGGCGGAGAGGGTGGGATTCGAACCCACGATACCCTCGCGGGTATGCCGCATTTCGAGTGCGGTGCATTCGACCACTCTGCCACCTCTCCGGAGGGTCA
>JBEGOG010000020.1:0-11139 GCA_041182125.1 Pseudomonadota bacterium | reverse complement strand
GTATTAATCTTCCCCCTGTGGGGGAAGTACCGGCGAAGCCGGGGTAGGGGGTTTTTACAAGGCCGTTACTTGAGCCCTCATCCCCTCGAAGAGCGTTGGGTGAGGGGAGGGCCGTCACGCCTCTCATAGTCCTCCAAATGCTGAGCCGGTCAAAGCCCTAAAAATCCTGCCTAAAACTCCTAAAATTCCCTCCAAATGCCTCTGAGTGTCATTGTATCCCAATTCATCCCGTGTTAACCCAATTTGGTCGTCGATCTGGCGGCGCTCATGGATGAGGGGCAGGCGGGGTGTTTCTCTCGACCTTTGAGAAACAGCTGGACTCAAAGCGGCGCATTGTGGTGCCGCAGGAGTTCCGTGCCTTCGCGCAATCTGTTCCGTCGGCGATTGTCCCTGCCTCAGCCGGTTTTGACGGCGTCTATTGTTTTCCTGCCTTTGAAGCGAACTGTCTGGAGGCCGGTGGCCCGGCCCTTTTGGACCGCTATTCAAAGATTATGGCCGAGTTGGATTTTGGCGATCCCTTGCGGCTGGCCCTTGAGACCTCGGTCCTCGGCGAGATGCGGCCCCTATCTTTTGATACGGCTGGACGCATCACCTTGCCTGAGAGCCTTTGCGACATGCTGGGCCTCAATGATTGGGTGTCCATCGTCGGACTAGGCGACCGGTTCCAGATCTGGTCGCGCGAGGCCTTCCAAGCCCACCGCACCGCTCAGCGCGAAGCAGCGCGCGAAGGTTTGGCGGCCTTGCGCACCCAACAGCGCGCCTCTCAGCAGGTCTCTCGCGGGGCGGGATCATGAGTGACGTCGCGCCTCACATTCCGGTTCTAATGGGCGAGGTCATTGACGCCTTGGAGCCTGGACCCGGAAAACTGATTATCGATGGGACCTTTGGCGCGGGCGGCTACAGTCGCGCGCTCTTGGCGGCGGGGGCGGATGTCATCGCCTTGGACCGTGATCCAACGGCTGCCAAGTTTGCCGAGCCTCTCCAGGCGACAGGCCGTTTTACGCTCGTTGAAACCCGGTTTTCGCTCATGGCTCAGGCCTTGAATGAGCAGGGCCATGCGCATTGTGACGGCGTCGCCCTCGATATTGGCGTGTCTTCGATGCAGATCGATGAGCCAGAGCGCGGGTTCTCCTTCATGCGCGATGGGCCGCTCGATATGCGTATGGGCGCTCATGGGCGCACGGCCGCCGATATCGTCAATGATACCGAGCCATCGGACCTGTCGCGGATGTTTTGGGTCTATGGCGAGGAGCGAGCGGCGCGCCGGATCGCGGCCTTTTTGGTCCGTCGTCGGGCCGAAACGCCCTTCACCAGCACCCTTGATTTGGCCCAAACGGTCGAAAGAGCGGTCGGTGGACGAAAAGGTGCACCGATTCATCCTGCGACTCGCGTATTCCAAGCTTTACGCATCGTTGTGAACGAAGAGTTGGCGGAATTGGAAGCGGGCCTAGAGGCAGCAGAGCAGGTCTTGATCGAGGGCGGACGTTTGGCGGTGGTGACCTTCCATTCTTTGGAAGACCGGATCGTTAAGGCGTTCTTCACCGAGCGGGCTGGCCGGTTGCCGTCAGGGTCTCGTCATGCGCCGCCGGTCCAGCGCGCCGCCGCCCCGACCTTTGACTTGATTTTCAACGGCGCGCGCGGCCCATCTGACGCAGAACTTGCAGTCAATCCGCGAGCGCGCTCTGCCAAGTTGCGCGCCGGCGTGAGAACAGCGGCTCCAGCGTGGGGGAGGGGGGCATGATCCTGTCCGATCTCTTTACGCGCCGTTTTCGTGGCTTTCGCGTGGTAGAGCTCGGCGGTCTAGCCTTCTTTATCGTGCTGGCCTTAGGGGTCTATATGGTCAAGGCCGGTGCCGGTCGTGACCGCGCTCAGATCGCCCTTATCGAGCGACAGATCCTTGTCGAGCAGACCCGCCTTCGCCTTCTGCGTGCGGAAGTGGCCCATCTCGAGCAACCCGAGCGGATTGAGCGGTTGGCTGCGGCCTATCTGGGCATGGGTCCAACCTCGCCCAAGAATGAGGCGACCGTCGAGACCTTGGGGCTGATCGCGCTGAAGGCACCGCTGCCTGTGCCCCCAGCCACGCCGGTTGTTGTGCCGGTGGAAGATGATGCCATCCAAACTGTGGTGCCTTCGACCGTCGCGGCCCCTGCAGTGCCGACCAAACCTGTCGCGGAGACAAGGCATTGAGGCCCGATGATCTCAACACCTATCGTTTGCCTCCGGCTTGGCGCTGGTTGTCGGCGCGTCTTTGGAGTTTAGAGCACGCCTATGAGCGGGCCACGGCCTCCGGGCGTTTGCAAGACGATGCTCGAATCCGCATTCTCTTCGTTCTGGCCATGTTCACCGCAGGGTTCTTGACACTCGCGGTTGGGGCAACCCACTCGGCTCTGTTTTCCGATGCGGGGAAAAATACGGGGACCTTGGCCGCCCCATCGGGCGCTCGCGCCGATCTGGTTGATCGTAATGGCCAACTGTTGGCCGTCGACCTGCCCCACTACGGCCTCTATCTCGATAGTCGCGAAATCTGGGATGTTTCTGAGACGCGCACGGCCCTGATGGCCGCCATACCGGGCCTCACCCGTGAGCGGCTGGATAAGGCCCTGCACGGTGATCGTCGTGAGTATCTGGTCGGCGGGCTGACGCCTGAACAGCGCGCAGTTGTTCATGATCTTGGCCTTCCGGGTGTGGTCTTCGAAGAGGAAAGCCGTCGGGTCTATCCGCTTGGTGCGACAGCCGCTCACATTATCGGGTTTTCAGACCGTGGCGGCGCCGGCATTGCGGGCGCTGAGTTCGCCTTAGACGATGTGGTGCGCAAGGCGGCGGCCGTGCCGGGTCAGTCGGTGCCGCTGTCCATCGACTTGAGGGTCCAGACGGCCCTGGAAGATGAGCTGCAAAAGAACGCTGTGAGCTTCCAAGCCATTGGTGCGGTTGGCATTGTCACCAACGTCCGGACAGGTGAGATCCTCGCCCTTGCCAGCTATCCTGATTTCAATCCCAATAGGCCGGGCCTAACGCCGCCCAACAATCTGCTCAATCGGGGTGCGGCCTCGGTGTTCGAGATGGGTTCCATTTTTAAGGTTTTCACACTCGCGATGGGGCTTGATACGGGTCGCGTCACGCTGAGCACGACCTTTGATGCCACCACACCGATCACGGTAGCCGGTCAAACAATCCATGACTATCACGCTGAAAAGCGAGTCATGACCCTGTCCGACATCTTCCTTCATTCGTCCAACATCGGCACGGCGAGGCTTGCTCTGGCCATTGGTGGGCCGACCATGGAGCGCTATTTCCAAGCCTTCGGCCTATTCGCGCCAGCCAAGGTCGAGTTGGCTGAAACCACCCATCCGATATTGCCGCACCGGTGGAGCGATAATATTGTCGCTTCGGCCTCGTTCGGCCATGCGATGTCGGTAAGTCCATTGTCTGTGGCTTCCGGCATGGGCGCGATCCTCAATGGCGGCACGTTGATCCCCTTGACCATCCGCAAGGTTGAGCCTGGCGCTGTGCCAACCGGTAAGCGGGTTATTTCGGAAGCGACGTCGCGCTCCATGCTCGACCTGATGCGCTTGAACGGGTCTGACGGCACTGGCGCAAGTGCAGATCGGGCAGCGCCAGGCCTCCGCTTGGGCGGTAAGACCGGATCGGCTGAAAAGGTCATCGGCGGTCGTTATGACCGCTCCAAGCTGGTCTCGAGTTTTGCTGGGGTGTTTCCGACGGACGGACCGTTGAACGCGGATCGTTATTTTGTCTTGATCCTTGTCGATGAGCCCAAGGGCAACAAGGAGAGTTACGGATTTGCCACGGGCGGTTGGGCTGCGGCACCGGCGATGGGGCGTGTTGCCGAGCGTATTGCCCCCTATCTGGGTGTGCGCAGGTCCCAGATTTCTGGCGAGGTATCCCCCGTGGCCACGGAGCGCCTGAAAGGCGGCGACCGCTGATGGCGCAGCGGCTCTCTCAGATCGTAAAGCAATCCGTCGCGGACGATCCAGTGATCACTGGCGTCACGGCCGACAGCCGCAAGGTTGGTCCCGGCGTTCTCTTTGCCGCGCTGCCAGGTACCAAGATCGACGGTGCCAGCTTCATTCCAGCCGCGATCACAGCAGGCGCGGCGGCTATTCTTGCGCCACCATCAATTCAAGGCCTCCCGGTTCCCGTTGTCGCGTCTGACGATGTCCGTAGAGCCTATGCCTTGGCCGCTAGCGCCTTCTGGGGCAATCAGCCCGCGGTCTGCGTGGCCGTGACCGGCACCAATGGCAAGACCTCGGTCGCCACCTTCTGCCGTCAGATCTTCCAGCGGCTTGGCCATCGCTCGGCCAGCATGGGCACGCTTGGCGTCACCATTAGCGATCCCGTTACCGGCGATCAGCAGATCACGCCGCCCGGTCTGACCACGCCTGATGCCGCAGATGTGGCGGAACTGATGGCCAAGGTCGCTGCCATGGGGGTGACCCATATGGCACTTGAGGCCTCGTCCCACGGCATAGATCAACGCCGGTTGGATGGGGTCCAACTCAAGGCCGCCGGGTTCTTGAACCTGACCCAAGACCATCTGGACTATCACGGCGATATGGTCCGCTATGGCCGCGCCAAGATGCGTCTCTTTGAAACCCTCTTGCCGCGCGGCGGCACCGCCGTCCTGAACGCCGACAGCGACGCTTTCGATGGATTTGCGGCGGCGGCGGTGATGGCCGGGCAGACCCTGTTCAGCGTCGGTGAGCAGGGCCAAGGCTTGAGGCTTGTCGCGCGGACTCTGCTCCCCACTGGCCAGCGCCTCACCATTCGGGCGGGCGGGCAAGACCATGTGGTCAACCTGCCTCTGGCCGGAGCATTCCAGGCGGCCAATGCTTTGGCGGCGGCGGGTCTGTGTATCGCGGCGGGCGAAGATGTTGCCGCAACCTTGGCTGCGTTAGAGCATCTCAAAGGCGCTGCGGGACGTCTGCAGCTTGTGGGCTCTAAAGCTTCGGGCGGCGAGGTCTATGTCGACTATGCCCATACGCCCGATGGCTTGCAGACGGTGCTCGAGGCCCTGCGGCCCCATACGTCAGGGCGTCTGATCGTCGTGTTCGGAGCTGGCGGTGACCGGGATCGGACCAAGCGGCCATTGATGGGCGAGATCGCCGCGCGCCTTGCCGATGTGGCTATCGTCACAGACGATAATCCGCGCTCTGAAGACCCAGCTTCGATCCGTGCCGCCATCCTCGCTGCGGCACCGGGTGCCTTGGAGGTTGGTGATCGTCACCTCGCGATCCAGCAGGCGGTTGATCTGCTGGGCCAAGGGGATGTTCTGGTCATCGCAGGCAAGGGCCACGAGCAGGGCCAGACCATTGCCGGTGTGGTCCATCCGTTCGACGACGTGACTGAAGCGGCCTGCGCCTTGGGACTGGGGCCTGTGGCATGACCGGCCCGCTTTGGACATCTGCCGAAATTGCTAAGGCGACGGGCGGCCAAGCCGTCGGTGCCGACTTCGATGTCTTTGGCCTTTCTATTGATACGCGGTCTATCGAACAGGGTGACCTCTTCATCGCCTTAGCGGGCGTGCGCGATGGCCATGAATTTGTCGAGCAGGCGCTGGCCAAGGGGGCTGCGGGGTCGCTGGCGTCGCGTACGGTGACCGGTTCGTCCGTCCAAGTTCCCGACGTGCTGGTCGGTTTAGAGCAGATGGGCGTTGCGGCGCGCAATCGGGCAAGCACAGCCCTTCGCGGGGCGATCACAGGCTCAGTCGGCAAGACCAGCCTCACCCAGGCCGTGTCCAAGGGGCTGGCCATGGCCGGTCGGTCCCACGCCTCGATCAAGTCCTATAACAACCATATTGGCGTGCCCCTGACGCTGGCGCGTATGCCGCGAGATACTGAGCGGGCTGTGTTCGAGATCGGCATGAACCATGCCGATGAGATCGACCCCCTTAGCCGGATGGTTCGGCCCCATGCGGTCTGTATCTCGACCGTAGGGCCCGTCCATATTGAGAACTTCCCGGATGGCGAAGCAGGCGTGGCGCGGGCCAAGGCCGAGATCTTTGCGGGGCTAGAGCCCGGTGGCACAGCTATTCTCAATGTAGATAACCACTGGTTTGACCTGCTCGCGGCAGAGGCCAAGGCCGTGGGGGCCAAGATCGTACGCTTTGGCGCTGGGGCTGAGTGCGAGGCGCGCCTTACGGATATTCAAGCCGTCGCTGGGGGGGCGCACGTCCGCGCCGTGATCCATGGCAAGGCCGTAACCTTCCCGATCCTGCAAAGCGGTGCCCATTGGGGACACAATAGTCTTGCAGCCCTGATGATGATGCAGGCGCTGGGCGTTGATCTGGACATGGGCATTGCTGCGCTCGGGGCCTTTGAGCCGCTGGATGGACGCGGTGCTGAGCGCGAGATCGGGCTGCCTGCGGGCGGAACCTTCACCCTGATCGATGAGAGCTATAATGCCAATCCCCTGTCGATGGCCGCCGTTTTGCGCAGCCTTGGCGGGCGCGATGCGACAGGCCGCAAGATCGTCGCCCTGACCGATATGCTTGAATTGGGCGAGGCCGGGCCGAGGCTTCACGCCGAGATTGCAGGGGCGATCGCGGCGGCTGGGGTTGATCAGGTCTATTGCTCAGGTCCGTTGATGAAATCCCTCTGGGATGCCCTTCCTCCGACTCAGCGGGGCGGCTACGCCACGACAGCGGCAGTGCTCGCGGCTGAGGTGGTGAGCGCTGTCGAGGCGGGTGATGTGGTGATGGTGAAGGGGTCCAATGGGTCCAAGGCCTCGGTGATTGCTGCGGCCTTGGCGGCATTGGATAGTGGGGAACGGGGCTAATGTTATATCTGCTTTATGAATGGCTGGCGGAATATAAGGACGGGTTCCCGGCCATTAACCTTCTGAAATATCTCACCTTTAGAACGGCCATGGCGCTGTTCACAGCGCAGATTATTGCGGTGGCCATGGGCTCGCGGTTCATCCGTTGGATGAGAACCAAGCAGGGGCGCGGCCAGCCGATCCGCGCGGACGGCATTGCCCGGCATGTGGTCGAGAAGGCCGGAACGCCGACCATGGGCGGGTTCATGATCTTGGCCGGGGTGGTCGGAGCGACCTTACTCTGGGCCGATCTGCGCAATATTTATGTCTGGGTCATGCTGATGGTCACGACGGCCTTTGGCATACTGGGCTTCTTGGATGACTATGCCAAGGTGACCAAGCAGACCACGGCGGGGGTCTCTAGCCGCATGAAGCTGGTGTTCCAGTTCGTTGTGGCGGTGGTTGCGATTGTGATCCTGATCCAGTTCGGGACGCGTTCGCCAGAGGCTCCGGGTCTGTCGACCTCAATAGCCTTCCCGATCTTTAAGCGGTTCTTGCTGGATATTGGCTGGTTCTATGTCGCCTTTGGCGCGGTGGTGATCATTGGGTCGTCCAATGCTGTGAACCTGACCGACGGGCTTGATGGCCTTGCGATTGTGCCGGTGATGATTGCCTCAGCGACCTTTGGCCTGATCGCCTATCTGGTCGGCAACTATGTGTTCGCGCAGTATCTGCAGGTCCATTTTGTCCCGGGTGTGGGCGAGGTCGCGGTCTTCTGCGGCTCGATCATCGGGGCTGGTCTGGGTTTCCTTTGGTACAATGCCCCGCCCGCCAAGATTTTTATGGGTGATACGGGCTCGCTGGCCCTTGGCGGCGCGCTGGGCACGGTGGCTGTGGCCACCAAGCATGAGATCGTTCTGGCCATTGTCGGCGGTTTGTTTGTGCTCGAAGCCGTGTCGGTGATGGTGCAGGTCGCCTCGTTCAAGCTGACCGGCAAGCGGGTGTTCCGCATGGCCCCGATCCACCACCATTTCGAAAAGCTAGGCTGGGCCGAGTCGACCGTCGTGATCCGCTTCTGGATCATTAGCGTCGTTCTGGCCCTGATCGGTCTAGCCACCTTGAAGCTGCGATAGGAAGGACCCGACAGTGATCCCCGTCAAAGGTTTTGAAGGCAAGCGCGTTGCGGTCTTCGGTCTGGGCCGAACCGGCCTTACCGCTGCACGCGCCCTTCTAGCTGGCGGGGCAACGGTCGCCCTATGGGATGAGAAGCCTGCCGCCCGAGAGGCTGCGCTGGCCGAGGGCTTTGAGGTTGTCGACCTGGGCAGCGCTGACTGGACCCAGTTTGACGCCCTGATGCAGTCTCCCGGCGTTCCGCTGACCCATCCTGAACCCCATTGGACCGTCACCAAGGCCAAGGCCGCAGGGGTCGAGGTGCTGGGCGATATCGAACTCTTTGCGCGCACGGTCAATGCTGCGCCGGACCACAAGCGGCCCAAGATCGTGGCCATTACCGGAACCAACGGCAAGTCCACCACCACGGCTCTGATCGGTCACATCCTGACCTCGGCGGGCAAGGATGCGCGGATCGGCGGCAATATCGGCCTTGGGGTTCTGGGCCTCGACGACATGCATGGCGGCGCGGTCTATGTGCTGGAGGTCTCGTCCTATCAGCTCGATCTGACCTACAGCCTCAAGCCCAATGTCTCGATCATCCTGAATATCACCCCAGACCATCTGGACCGTCATGGCGGCATGGAGGGCTATGTCGCGGCCAAGCGACGGGTGCTGCTCAATCAGGGCGTGGGCGATACAGCCATTGTCGGTGTCGATGACAACTGGTGCCAGCGGATCTGCACCGAGATTACCGCCGCCAACCGCCGAACCATCTGGCCAGTCTCCGCCGGTCGGGCGATGGGCCGAGGGGTCTATGTACTGCAGGGCGTGCTCTATGACGCGACCGGCGACCGGGTGGTCGAGGTGGTTGATCTGACCAATGCCAAGTCCTTGCCCGGCCGCCATAATTGGCAAAATGCCGCTGCAGCCTATGGGGCGGTGCGAGCCTTGGGCGTTTCGGTTGAGGATGCTGCCGAGGGTCTGATGACCTTCCCCGGGCTGGTCCATCGCATGGAGACGGTCGCCATCCGCGGCGGCGTTCGCTTCGTCAATGACTCCAAGGCCACCAATGCCGATGCCGCGCGGCAAGCGATGAGTAGCTATCCGCGCTTCTTTTGGATCGCGGGCGGCGTGCCCAAGTCGGGCGGTATCGAGCCCCTGACCGATCTGTTTGGCCGAGTGGCTAAGGCCTATCTGGTCGGTGAGGCCGCTGAAGCCTTTGCTATGACCCTTGACGGCAAGGCTGAGGTGACGCGCTGCACCAGTGTGCAGGACGCCGCCGCAGCCGCCTTTGAAGATGCCAAGCAGGAGGCGGCGCGTACAGGGCGTGAAGCAGTGGTTCTCTTGTCCCCCGCCTGCGCGTCATTTGATCAGTTCCCCGATTTCGAAGCGCGGGGCGAAGCCTTTCGAACCGCTGTTCTTGGCTTGATCGGTTAAGGAGATGACTGTGACGGTTCAAAGCCCACATCACACCTTCGCTCGCGACGATAGCTCAAAGCTGAGCATCTGGTGGTGGACAACGGACCGCTGGCTGCTCGGGGCCACGGCGCTCTTGATGGTGCTGGGCGTGCTCTTGTCCTTCACCTCAAGTCCGGCGGCTGCTGCGCGGATGAACATCGGTGATCCCTTCCATTTCGCGTTTCGCCAGTCGGTCTTTGCGATGGCCGCAGCGGTCGTCCTGCTATCGGTTTCGATGCTGTCACCCAGGGGCATAAGGCGAACGGCAGCGATAATCTATCTGGTCGCTGTCGTGATCATGGTGGCCTTGCCCTTTATCGGTCACTCAGCCAAGGGCGCGACGCGCTGGCTGCAACTGGGCGGTTTCTCGCTCCAGCCCTCAGAGTTCATGAAGCCAGCCCTGATCGTTCTGGTCGCGTGGATGTTTGCTGAGGGCCAAAAGGGGCAGGGCGTGCCGGGGGTGACAATCGCCTTTGTGCTCTATCTCCTGTCGGTGGGTCTGCTTCTGATTCAGCCTGATATCGGCCAAACCATTTTGGTGACCATAGCCTTTGGTGCGGCCTTCTGGATGGCCGGTGTTCCCATGCACTGGGTTGTTGGGCTCGGCGGCATTGCCGTCAGCGGGCTGATCAGCACCTATTTCCTGTTCGACCACGTGGCCAGCCGCGTTGACCGTTTCCTCAGCCCTGAAAAGGCCGACACCCATCAGGTCGACCGGGCCTCGGAAGCCATCGTCAATGGCGGCCTTCTTGGGCGCGGGCCGGGCGAAGGGGTGATGAAGCGTCACGTTCCCGACCTCCATACCGACTTCATCTATTCGGTCGCGGCAGAGGAATATGGCCTGATCTTCTCGCTGTTCTTGATTACCCTCTTTGCAGTGATCGTGGTGCGCGGCCTCTATAAGGCGATGAAGCTGTCCGATCCGTTCGAGCAGGTCGCCGCAGCGGGTCTCTTTGTTCTGGTCGGTCAGCAGGCCTTCATCAATGTGGCGGTGAACCTGAATATGATCCCGACCAAGGGCATGACCTTGCCGTTCCTGTCCTATGGCGGCTCCAGCATGCTGGCCATGGGCCTGACCCTTGGCCTGGCGTTGGCCCTGACCCGCCGCCGTCCGGGGGCCTATGCCCAGAAGGATGGCTTGGCTCAAGCCGGAACCTTCGCGTGAGAAAGATTGCCGTCGTCGCAGCCGGTGGCACCGGCGGCCACATGTTCCCAGCCCAGGCCTTGGCCGAGGCCCTGACTGAGCGCGGCTGGCGCGTGGTTCTGGCCACCGATGAGCGCGGCGCGGTCTATGCCGACAAGTTTCCCGCAGAAAAGCGCATCGCCCTCTCCGCCGCGACCTATCGCAATGGGGACCCCATCGGTATGGCGCGGGCGGGCTTACAGATCGCCAAAGGGGTGATGCAGGCGCGTGCGGCCTTTAAGGTTATCGACCCGGCCATCGTGGTCGGCTTTGGCGGCTATCCCAGCCTTCCGGCCCTGCTCGCGGCCCTGTCGGCCAAGCGTCCGGCCATGATCCATGAACAGAACGCGGTGCTGGGGCGCGTCAACCGGCTCTTGGCCCCGCATGTACAGGCCATCGCCAGCGCCTTCCCGACGCTCGAAAAGGCCTCGTCCGAGGTTTTGGCCCGCACTCAGGTGGTCGGCAACCCGGTGCGTCCTGAGATCAGCGCCCTGTTCGATCAGGCCTATGAGGCCCCGACCGGCGATATTCGGCTGTTGATCACGGGCGGCAGTCAAGGTGCCCGCATCCTGTCCGAACTGATCCCAGAAGCCATTGCTCGCCTGCCTGAGGCG